>NZ_JAOSKF010000024.1:226199-259547 GCF_027493735.1 Candidatus Kuenenia sp. | reverse complement strand
GTTTAGAGGCACTGGGGTTAAGGATTTGTAATACTGCTTAAAGATGTATACTTGCCGAAAAAAGGGACAGGTTTTAAACCTGTCCCTTTTTTCGTACGAGATATTTGTTTTTAGCGACACATTTCAAAAGGTAAGTGTATTAGCGCGGGATATTGCCAGAAAGAGAGACTCTGTTAAATGGATTAATTGTTCCGGATCTAACATTTCTCCCCGAATGTTTTCGTTCAACTGCATGGCAGCAAGTATTCGTTTCAATTCACTTCTTGAAACGCCTGGCAGTTTCAATTTTTCAATACTGTTCAGCAGTGTTTTGCGTCTTGACGTAAATATGGCATAAATGATTTTTATAAAAAATGGATAATCTGTTATTTTGTTTGCATATTTTGCCCGATGAACAGACATTTTTACGATAGAGGAAGATACTTCCGGCCTTGGCCAGAATACTTCCGGTGGCAATGTTTTCATGAGTTCAACTTCCGAAAACAGTTGCGTAATAACAGAGAGGATTCCATATTCCCTGGAGCCTGGAGCAGCTGTCAAACGTTCGGTAATTTCTTTTTGTAACATCAGTACCATAAGGCTGATTGGCAGGTCACTTTCCAAAAGATTAATAATAACAGGGGTGCTGATGTTATAGGGAAGGTTGGAAACTACTTTGAAGGCAGTATGATTATTTGTTGCAAGCCAGCCGGATATCCCCGTAACGATTTCCGCATTGAGTTTGTGTTTGGATTGTAATATGTCGGCATTAATAATAGTAATGTTTTTATAAAATTTGAGAATCTCCGAGGATAAATCGAAGAGCTTGTTGTCGATTTCCACCGTGAATACATGGCACGCCTTTTCCGCCAGATACCTAGTCAAACTTCCTGTTCCCGTTCCAATTTCCAATACCACATCGTCTTTTTGCAAAGAAGCACTATTGGCAATGTAAGAGAGGATATTCTGGTCAATAAGAATGTGCTGCCCGTACTTTTTATTGAGAACGACGCCTTTTCTGGCAAAGAGTTTCCGTAAAAAGTCCGGTGTGTGAGGAATAATAGTATTTTCTTCCAGCGTGGTATCCTCTTATAAAATATTCCTATGGCCCGCAACAATAGGATATGGGTTTATCCGTATAAACATAAATAAAATAATAGTTTGGTAGACGGTGTTTTTTTACTACCTCCTGCCACAACTTATTGAGAAGTTACACCTTTCCTTCACATTTTGCCATCATTATTGCCGTCATTATCGCCTCCCTCATTGAATCAGGATTTGCAATGCCTTTGCCTGCAATATCGTAGGCGGTGCCGTGGTCAGGCGAGGTCCTGATGAACGGAATTCCCAGTGTAATGTTTACTCCTGTTTCAAAGGCATGCAGTTTCAAAGGGATTGCGCCCTGGTCATGATACATGGAGACCACCAAATCGTACTGGCCCTTTAACGCCTTATAAAATACGGTATCTGCGGAAACGGGGCCGTTGCATTCGACGCCTAGTTTCTTTGCCTTTTTTACGGCAGGGACTATAATATTTTTTTCTTCATTTCCAAAAATTCCTTCTTCACCAGCATGGGGATTAACGCCGCAAACGGCTATCCTTGGGTTTCTTGGAGTAAAATATTTTTTCAGATATGTATTGCAGATGGTAATTGTCTCCAGAACGTTTTTAACCGTAATACTCTGCGCAACTTCATGCAGGGCAATATGGGTAGTGACAAAGGCAACCCTTAACGAACCACCAATCATAAGCATCACAACGCGTTTTACTTTCGAGAGGTCACGTAATATTTCCGTATGGCCGGGATATTGATAGCCTGCCATGTGAATAGCTTCTTTACATATCGGCGCTGTAACGAGGGCATTAATTTTTCCCTGTAAGGCAAGGTCGATGCCTTTTTTTATCCATAGGAAAGATAATTCTCCCCCTTCCGCCGTGGGGAGCCTTTTTTTTATAAGATTGAGGTCAAAATGTTCAGAAGATAGCAATGATATTGGGGTGGATACGCGCTCTATATCCGTCTCAAGTGAAACAACGCGGTATCGAAAGGGAATTTTTAAAGATTGCGCCGTACTGTCTAATACAGCCTGATTCCCTATTATTATATAGTTTGCAGCACGTTTTAATGCGGAAGATGCGAGGGAACGTACAATTATTTCCGGTCCAATACCGCAAGGGTCCCCCATGGTAATGCCAATAAGCAGTTTTGGTTTTTTATTTATATACAAGGCATTCATTTTATTAGGCAAAACCTTGTTCTATTAACTTATCCATGGTAAGAACACTCTTTTTCCCTGTAAAATTATTTTCTAAAAGTTTATTTATCCATTTTCCCATCATATCTATTTCAATGTTTACATTGTCTCCCGGTTTTTTATAACCCAACGTGGTTGAAGCAAGTGTGTGGGGAATGATGGCCACGGAGAAAGCGATTTCTTTTACCTCAAAATTTGTTAAACTTATGCCGTCTATTGCCACGGAACCTTTTTCAATCAACATGCCGGTAAATCTCTTATCAGTGGAAAAAGTTATGAGACATTGCTCCGCAATGTGTTTCTTTTCTTTTATCGTGCCAATGCTGTCCACATGCCCAGTTACAAAATGCCCTCCCAGCCGGTCACCAATCCTTAGCGCTCTCTCAATATTTACCATTTCCCGGCTTCGTAAAGACCCTATTGTTGTTTTTTTTAGCGTCTCACCTGAAACGTCAAAACTAACCACATTGCCATGAATTGTTTTTACGGTAAGGCATACACCATTTACGGAAATACTTTCGCCGATTACAAGATTATCGTAAAAACCTCCTAAATCCAAAAACAATTCTGCTCCGTGAGGAGAAGTGGAGAGTTTATTTACCACAACCAGATGTTCTATAATTCCAGTGAACATAACAGCGTCTTATACATAGAAGAATGACAAAAGGTATGAAATAAATTTCGTTAAAAAAGTACGGGTTTTATTCTGCCGCAGAGGCGCCATTCCCGTGCATTTTCCCCAATATTGTTTTCCCGGCGGTTACTTTTCCACCTACCGTTACCATTGGTTCGAACGGAATGGTTTTGGGAACGAATACTTCTACTCGTGAGCCAAACTTTATCATGCCAAAACGCTCGCCTTGCTGCATGACATCGCCGATTTTGCAGGCACATACAATCCGTCTGGCAATCCTGCCGGCAATTTGTTTTACCGCGATGTTCCCTTTCTTTTCTGCCAGCGATAACCCAACCACATTATTTTCGTTACTGCTGAAACATTCGTCATCCCTGGCATCCAGAAATTTACCGGGGGTATGTTTGATAAATTCCACGGTTCCATACGCCGGTATACGATTAACATGAACGTTGGTGACTGACATGAAAATACTTATTTTTATTGAGTCACATTTCAGATAATGTTCCTCAAAAACAGGAACAATGTGTGAGACAACACCATCCGCCGGAGCAATGACAAGTCCCTTGCCTTGCGGTGTGTTTCGTTCAGGATCCCTAAAAAAATTAAGCAGGAACAACATAAAAAACAAGGGAATCGGCACAGCCCAGGGGAAAAGAATAAGGGAAAAATAAATTCCAGCAACACAGGGTATACCAAAAAGCACAAGTTCCCTTATGCCATATTTTGTTAAAGAGATACGCATAGTGTATTTACAATGTATTTGAATGAAAAGATGAGATATTCAGCACAAATATCCTCGCAAAATGGAGATGAATTAATATTTTAACAAGGCAATAAGTTATTGAATTCAATGCACTTTTATATTAGGTTAATTTTTTTGTGCCTGGTAATTTAACAGGCCTCCTGCGAAAAGGATATCAATTTCGCGGGATGATAACAGGTGCGTTACCTTGATTTCTTTATTTTTTGTCCGGTTATGAACAACAAGGATACCGCCAGATTTTAATTGCTTCTTAATATCCACTAATTCTAAACTATCTCCCTGGTCCAGCACGAGGTAATCATTTTCTTCGGTAAAGGTTAATGGCAATATGCCAAAATTAACGAGATTTGACCGGTGAATGCGCGCAAAAGATTTTGCAATAACAGCTTTCACACCCAAATACATCGGGGCAAGCGCTGCATGTTCCCTGCTGGAACCTTGTCCGTAATTTATGCCGCCTACCAAAAAACCGCCGCCTTTTTCTTTTGCCCGTTTTGCAAACTCTTTGTCAACTTTTTCAAACACAAATTCAGAAATAGCGGGAATATTTGATCTCAGGGGCAAGACCTTGGCGCCTGCCGGCATAATGTGGTCGGTGGTGATATTATCCCCTAGTTTCAAAAGGACTTCACCATGCAACGTATCCGGCATGGGTTCTTTTTTAGGCAAAGGTTTAATATTAGGGCCTCTGATTATGGTTACTTGTGCAGGATTTTCAGAAGGAGGGATTATCATGCTGTCGTCTATTAAAAATGTTTTCGGATCTTTAATAATAATGGGCATGTCGTAATCTCTTGGATCGCTAATCACACCTCTTATTGCAGTAATGACCGCGGTTTCCGGACTTACCAGATAGACTTTTGCGTCAAGGGTTCCGCTTCGTCCCTCAAAATTTCTGTTAAATGTCCGGACAGTGACGCCTCCGGAAGGCGGTGCTTGCCCCATTCCGATACATGGTCCGCAAGCAACATCCAATATCCTTGCTCCGGCGGCAATTATATCTGTTAATGCCCCGTTTTTCGATATCATTTCCAGTACCTGCCGTGATCCGGGGGAGATGGTTAGGCTGACGTCCGGATGAACTTTTTTCCCTTTTAACATTGCCGCCGCTACCATTAAATCGTGATAAGATGAATTAGTACAACTGCCTATGCAAACCTGATGTACCATCGTCCCCTGGATCTCTCTCACCTTACAGACGTTATCCGGACTGTGCGGCCGCGCTACCATTGGTTCCAGGGATGAAAGATCAATTTCCACCGTTTCATCATACTGTGCGTTTGCGCTCGCCTTTAAAGGCTGCCAAACATCTTCGCGCCCCTGCATTTTTAAATATTTTTTTGTCTGAGCGTCACTAGGGAAAATTGAGGTAAGGGCGCCAAGCTCCGCGCCCATATTGGTAATAGTTGCACGTTCTGTTACCGTAAGCGTTTTGACTCCCTCTCCGCCATATTCAAAGATTTTCCCGACGCCGCCTTTTACCGTAAGTCTTCTTAATAATTCAAGGATTACATCTTTTGCTGTAACCCAGGGGGACAAGGCCCCGGAGAGTTTTACCAATACAATTTCCGGCATTGAAAAATAAAATGACCCTCCGGCCATTGCAATTGCAACGTCAAGTCCGCCCGCCCCAATAGAAAGCATCCCCAATCCACCGCATGTTGGTGTATGACTATCGGAACCTAACAACGTTCCACCAGGCACAGCGAAACGTTCGAGGTGTACCTGGTGGCAAATACCATTTCCAGGTTTGGAGTAGTATATGCCATATTTGCTTGCAAAGCTTTGCAAAAATAAATGATCATCAAAGTTTTCAAATCCGGCCTGGAGCATATTATGATCGACGTAACTCACCGATAACTTCGTTTTAACTCCCGGCAACCCCATTGCCTCAAATTGTAAATATGCCATCGTGCCTGTTGCATCTTGCGTAAGGGTTTGATCAATAACAATCGCAATCTCGGTTTTCGCCTTTAGTCTGCCGGAAACAAGATGTGAACTTAAAATCTTCTGAACTATATTTTTCCCCATAATTCTGTCCTCCCATACATCTAAAAAAGCGTGTAAAACACTTGCATTTTGTATCTTATATATAAAAGCATGCCGATATAATAAAAAATCCCACCTTTATAAGGGTGGGATTTTTCGTGACTACTTTGAATAAGATTTAACATGTAAACCTATTAATGATTTTCCGGTACTTTTACTAACCCGTGCCCCCCGAAAAGTAGCACATCGATTTCCTGAGGGATTGATATTTTATTGAAATTATGGGATTTATTAGGTCCGTGACATGCTTGGCATTTCACCAGATCGTCAGAGATTAATCCCTGACTACGCATCTTTTGCACCCTTCCAAAAACGGAATTTTCGCTTGAATTTAACTGGGAATGTTCCGGTCCGCCAATATGGCATTTTTCACACGCGTCATAAGCCATCGCTTCGACGGTAGAAAATTTATGGCTTCCGTGACATGCATTGCAACTTCCACCAACCCTGTCGTCTTCATATGTTAAACCCAGCTTATGACACTCTTTGCAACCTTCCATACTAAGCTGCCTTGTAGTAATCACATCATACGTACCACCAAATGCCACCGTACGTCCCTGGAGGTGAGAACTTTCCTGGAACTCTGTAAATTGAGCCATGTGACATTCTCCACAAGCGCTCGCTGACACACGACCGTGTCGCTTTGTGATATATCCATGGTCATCGCCGTGACAGCTAATACAGGTTACCCCTTTTGCAGCATGAGGGCTTCCCGTCCATTGCTTTATGACATCGGGAGTAGCTATCTTATGGCATGCAAAACAATCCGTTTCTTTATATTTGCCATAGGGCTTCACCTTTTTTTCGGCATAAAGCTCGTAAAGGTCTCCTGGCATGTGCGGATGCGCAACGCCTAAATGACAATCGGTACACATTAATTTTTCTAGTTCCCTTCCATCCTTACTGTGCTTGCTACTCTTTGCAACAAACTCGATATGCGTCTTGTCTTTTGTAAAACCTTCCGCGTGGCAACGTTCGCAATTACCATTTATTATCTCTATGCTGTCTTCGGCAACCTCAATGAGTGAACCGTCGGAAAAGGCTTGAAATGAATGCATTAAGGAGTCATGCGTTCCATCGCTTAACTTTGCGTGTGCGTAACCTTTCAGCCCAGGCCCCACATGACATGCGTGACAATGTTCAACATGTTCATTATTATGTTTCGACGCCATAAAAGATTCGTAATGGATATCCATTTCATGGCAGCTTGCACAAAACTCGTTTGTCTCCGAATAGTGGTATACTTTATTTAACGTGACGAAAAAAACAACGAGAACAATTATGGAGAAGAAGCCTACCAGCTTTTTTCTTCGCTTAATAAACTCTATCAACTGCTTCAACCGCGCCATAGATACCTCCTAAATTTTGTTTAATGAAATCTGCTGCTTTTATATAAAACAATTAACATCTAAATTACAATAATATTAATTATTGCGTGGGATTTGCAGCGTGTAAAAAAGACCTATAACCCATAACGATAACCGCTAAGACGATAGATGACAATGTGGAATTTGCGGTGCTTGTTAAAAAGGATGGTGTTTTCACTACAAGTGAACCACCTTAAAATACACAAAAATCTAAGGGATTCTACCACAAAGCATTTTTATGTTCAAGTCATTTTTTAATTAGTCTGAAGGCAGGAATCATATAACAAAAAGACGGTGATTATGATGATTTTAGGTAACTATTCAGCATAATCTCAGAACCCCCGATCTGGTGGAATTTGATTTGATACCAGATTATATACAAGGCGCGGATTTGTGCCTGGGAATAATGTTTCGGAACTATTAAGTACATCGCATAATTGCTGAACATATCTGTTGTTCCCTGGGTTTGTCATGTTATGAATCGTTATCCTTAAGACGCCATTCTTTTCATCCGGCATTATATCTGCATCTGTCATAAAAATATCATGTCCTTATCACCAATCAACTCGATACCTCTGTAAAAACGCTTATCTGGATAAAATCATGGAAACAAAACCTTCTACCTTTAATGAATTCAAAAACAATCAATTCCCCGCTTGAATTCTCATCAACAAACGCTTTATCAAAGAACGAAGAACTCTCACAAGAATATTTTAAAATTAAATCCGCTCGCTTTAATAAAAAAAACGCCGCTTAATTTTTAACAAAATAATATTTAGAAAAGATCTGTTTTCTCGGATCTAATGTAATACGTGTTCATATTCTTCCTTTGAGGGAGCAAAGGGAAGATATTCCGTTTTTAGTGGAGTATTTTTTAGAGAAAATTTTAGAAAAATTTAAAAAGGTTAAAAGAGTGTTCTCCGAAGAGGCGATGTACGCATTTATGAATTACGACTGGCCAGGCAACATCAGGGAACTGCAGAATATGATAGAAATAGCAGTTGCATTGTCTAAAAGCGAGATAATGAATATTGATGAACTTCCGCTTCCAGTTACCGTGGAAGAATTTGTCGCACTTTCCAGAAATCCGTAAGATGATGAGAGAAGGAAAACATTTATTGTTACTACCCTTGCTGAACAGGAAAAAAATGCCATTATTGAGGCCATGAACAAATACGGTGGTAATTCAAACAAAGGTTTCGCAGGTGCCTGGAATATCCACAACGACACTGTGTAGGAAGATTTTAAAATACAGAATCAAATAACAACACTAAATCTCGGACACTATCGGCAAATAATTAATTTCATACTGAAACCACTATTGCATAATGGAATGTTTTCGTGAACCGATAAGACGCAGATTATTAAGAAGATGAAAATATAATCGTTTTAATAAAACGTTGATTAAATACCACTTATGTGAAATATAAATGGTATTTTTCCTCCTCATTACGACATTGGTATATCTTTCGTTATTACAACGAACCAGAAAGTAAAATTTATACCTTGCTTGATTTAATAAGGTTACAAAGCAAAAAGCTGGTTTGTCTTTGTAAATCGCCTCAAGACAAAGATAGTGAAAAACCGATGTGGGTGATAATTCCTCTTCTGTACTTCATAGATTGTTTTTTGTGAATCTTGCGACTGGAGATGAGGAAGAAGTGAAGAGTTTTATCAGATGTTCAAGAAAAGAAAAAACACAGAGGTTAAAAAAGTTATCGATGTTGCACTTGAGGTAAAAAACGATTTTGTAGCAGATAAAGAGAGTTTTTCTGCTTGTTTAATAAGAGGTTTTAAAAGGGCTTATACAGAGGAGGGGATAAAAAAATGCTGGTAATGAATGGAATAAATAAATTTTGTGTGTATGTAAAAAAGTTACCCAGAGCGCCGCAACCCGTGCTCACCACAAGAGAGACGTGGCTTTCTCTCTGGGGAACGATTCTTGGGATAGGGGTAACGGCGATACTGGCCTTTACATGGAATTGTCCGATGTTATTAGGGTCTTTAGGATCTACCGCACCATTGCTTTATTGTGCGTATAAGTCGCCCCTGGCACAGCCAAGGAATGTTCTGATGGGGCATTTTCTTGGCGCAAGTATCGGGGTGATTATCTATGATTTATTTGGCGTGACGTGGTGGTCGCTTGCGCTTGGCGTTGCCCTTGCTGTTGTTCTTATGTTTGTGACGTACTCGGTACACCCCCCGGCAGGCGCAACGGCATATGTAGCTATTCAATCGGGGGGGTTGGGTGTCGGGTATCTTTTTATCCTGAATCCCACCGTTCTGGGAGTGTTTACCATGGTGGTGATAGCGGTTATCTTTAATAAGGCGATGAAGAGAGATTATCCGGCACATTGGTGGTGAAGGATGTATGATAAGCATAGGAGATGTCTGATATTTCATGAACATGGATGTCCAATTTCGTTAAATTACGGAGAGAAAATGTATCTCTCGATTAAAAATCGGCTCATTTTCTTACTCATTGTATTTCCGTAATTACCGTTTGTTCTGCAAAGGATTGTGACCTATCCAGGGATGTAGTCGGATATTCAGGCATGTGTTAATTAGAAACCTCGACGACATTGGGCATAAGCAGTCAGAACTGGTCACAACCTGGATTAGCGAAAGGATGAAGAATACCCATGTGGTTGCAAACAATCCGTTGATGGCTAAATGTGCAAAGAGTACAAGAAGAGACAAGGACTATGCAGATGTCGACCAACATCTTAAAGTAGTAAAAAGTGAGTATGTTTTAAAGAGTGTGCTTGTTCGTAATGATAAGGGAAAGGATTTGAGTATTTTCATAACAAACATATGGTTGCTGAGTTTATCAAAGCATCGTTATTAAATAAATTTCTTGAACATTTTGCATCGTGTTTTACTAAAAAACAATTTGCAATGTTTCTCCTTGTCGCCTACGTAATGTTTAAAGACTATAAAATAAATTCACTGGAGGGCCATGGCACAAGACGTTCATACGGATTACCAGAAATTTCAATACTTCTTTTCTGAATCCAAATGGGATTTACCCGCATTAAAGCAGAAAAGAATGGACATTATCTAAAAACAAAGAACCAAGGCATTGACAAAAGACAGCATCCTTACCATAGATGATACTGGGTGTCCAAAGCCCTATGCTAAAAACACAGAAGCCGCCAAATGGCAATATTGCGGTTCGCTTAAAAGGCCGGAAAACCGCAATGTTGTTGTTGGCGCCGCATTTGTCTCAAAAATAAAACATTTTCCTCTGGATGTTATCCCCTACCTTCCTGCCGACGAGTTCGGGTAAGGAAAAAATGACCCCAAATTTAAAGACAAAATACAAATAGCAATGGATATTTGATACTGCTTCGAACGTCTTTGATTTTTCAGCCATTGCCTTCGATTCATGGTATGCATCTCAACGGTATCTCGAACATATTCACGCAAAAAAGAAATACTTTTTTTCAGAAATAAAAGCAAACAATCATCATGTTGCATTAGCAACACCCAGAAACAATGAAAATGGTTTTATAACCAGATCGTGTTGTAGTATATGTACTTAAGCTATTTTTTGTAGTCTTACTTTCGAGACAGAAATATCTTCATGTACCATCCGGAAAAACAAAAACATTGTCGTGTCAAACCCGATGAGCTCGTGACCCTCATCAAAAAACATTATGCCGACAAAATCAGGCATGTTACTTTAAAATTCTCGGATGGAAGCGAAGTTTCCGATAAAACCTACACGTTTGACGCCGAACTGAATGGTTGCAATGAATGTCCATTTGAAGTTTATGATAATTTTGGGAAAATGGAACAGGGAAGATGACAAAAAACATCATATCCTTATCACCAACCAACTCGATGCCTCTATGAAAACGGTTATCACAAACTATCTGTTGCGTTGGAGCATTGAACACTGTTTCAAGGAATTGAAGGATACTTTTTATTTTGATCATTCTCAGGTAAGGCACATTAACAAGATTGAGCGGTATTGGAATATTTGTCTGATCTCATGGACGTTCGTTTATTGGATAAAACAAAATGCTTATTTGGATAAAATCATGGAAACAAAACCTTCTACCTTTAATGAATTCAAAAAAGCAATCAATTCCCTGCTTGAATTCTCATCAACAAACGCTTTATCAAAGAACGAAAAACTCTCACAAGAATATTTTAAAATTAAATCCGCTCGATTTAAGAAAAAAATCGCTGCTTAATTTTTAACAAAATACTGTTAAAAGAGTTTTTTAAACGTATATACTCAAACGGATTGAAAATTCAAAGTTGATATCTCCTTTATTATGTTAAACCACCGACCTATAAAAACAACCCTAACCGAAGATCAGATGCAAAAGCCAGAAGAACAGCACAAAATCTAAAAAGGCAGTAGAATATATGATCGGATAAAGGCTGTATTATTGACTAGCGAAGGCTGGACCCTAAAGCAAATAGCACAGGCATTACGCATACATGAAACAACGGTATGGGAGCACTTAAATGCGAGAGCGTAATGACAAAATAATTTGAAATGCTAAACG
This sequence comes from Candidatus Kuenenia sp., assembly GCF_027493735.1. Classification (NCBI taxonomy): domain Bacteria; kingdom Pseudomonadati; phylum Planctomycetota; class Candidatus Brocadiia; order Candidatus Brocadiales; family Candidatus Brocadiaceae; genus Candidatus Kuenenia; species Candidatus Kuenenia sp. The sequence continues at coordinate 247,972 of NZ_JAOSKF010000024.1, read as the reverse complement.
AGCGTATTTTTCGTATTTCGTGCTTCGCATTGTTGGATGTTTTGGATTTGTTTTGGATTTCACGATTAAATATTTTGTTTAAAAATGCAAAGAAATTGCTGATAAGGTACGAAAGCGTTGCCATAAGGGTTTCCATGAGTATTTTCAGGTGAAACCCTCACAAGTCAATGGCTCACAAAGAACCATTATGCATATCGACATGGATGCCTTCTTTGCCTCCGTTGAGCAGCAGATAAACCCATCCTTGCGGGGAAAACCCATTGCGGTGGTCGGTTCCAATGAAAGAACGGTCGTTACCACGTCTTCTTATGAAGCACGGGAATACGGCGTCAAAACGGGTATGACTAAATATGAGGCGAAGCGGCTGTGTCCTCATATTATATTGGTGGAAGGTAATACCGGCCGCTATACAGATACCTGTCGCAGGCTTGTAGAGATATGTGTGCCTTGAAGTATGGAATACCTGAGTGGTTGAAAATACCACCTCTGCGAGCCTAATCCTCGTAGAGAAGTTTGTGCCTATGCGCACACAATGGAGCAATCCGTATGCGTAGAAAGATAGCATATACCCGTGAGGGGTATGACGGAGTTACGAGGTACAGACGACCTTTTGGGGTGTATGAGTGTGGCGTGTTATTCCGTGCCAACTGCCATTTCTCAGCGAAGCACTGACAATGTCCTTTGTTGGAGATGGATAAACAGATTAAGTAAAACCATCTCTGGTTAATGCGTTTGAACATACATCACGAAGGGAAAAGGGGTAATCCATATGACCGGGGGAGGACTTACGCCTTGGGCAAAATTCCCTAACAGCAAGGTATAAGGAAATTCCGAAGTCCGAGCTGTATGAGATGGTGATAGACAAGCTTCTCTCACAAGTCTATCTTTGAAGTCGTCAGCATTGCTCATAATAGTTTCCGGTGTGAATCGGAAATGAAAGGGGCATAACCGTAGTGGAATTGATGAAAGTGGTAGATTGAATACGTTCAATGAGAAAAGAAACTCTTTTGCGTAGGTAAGCAGTAACAAGAGCCTCTCTTGTTTTGCCTATGTTTGGGAGAATCCGTACCCAGGAAACACGATTGACAAATCTATTATCCGTAATCAATCGAAAGGAATATATCGAGAGATGCTTAAGTATCATTCATTAAGAGACAAGGTGTTTAGTCTGAAAAACCTTTATGCTGCTTTCAAACACGTAAAGAAGAATAAAGGCAAAGCTGGTCTTGACAGGGTAAGTATTAAGCAATTTGAGTCCAATCTTGATGTGAATATCATGAGTATCCATCAGGAACTCAAGACTGCCATATACAACCCTGCGCCTGTCCTGCGGGTATACATCCCCAAAGGCAGGCATGACAAGAGACCTCTTGGCATTCCCATTGTTAAGGACAGGATTGTACAGCAGGCATTCAGGCAAATCATAGAGCCAATATTTGAGAAAGGATTCTCAGATAACAGCTTTGGATTTCGCCCTGACAGATGCTGTCACGATGCTATCAAACGGCTTGAACAGTATAAGCAGGAAGGGTATACCAGCGTCCTTGATGCCGATATAATGGCATTCTATGACACCATACCCCATTATTATGGACCCTTTCGTGAGAAAATCGCTGATGGATGTTTGGGTGGGTCCGAGACAAAGGCACTCCGCAAGGAGGCGTCATTTCCCCTTTGCTTGCAAACCTTATAAGCAGAAGGGTATACCAGCGTCCTTGATGCCGATATAATGGCATTCTATGACACCATACCCCATAAGCTTATTATGGACTCCTTACGTGAGAAAATCGCTGATGGATGGGTTTTGAACAGTATTGAGAACATGCTCAAAGCAGGGGTCATGGAGGACGGCATCGTGCACGAGACAAACAAAGGCACTCCGCAAGGAGGCGTCATTTCCCCTTTGCTTGCAAACCTTATCGGTGACATCATCGACAAGGAACTTGAAAAGGCTGGATATAAGTTTGTCCGATACGCCGATGATTTCGTTGTCATGACTAAAACAAAAGATGAACTCCCAGCCGCCCTCAGCTATGTCAAAGAAATCATTGCAGGGAAACTTGGAATGAAGCTGAGCGAGGATAAAACCAAGCTCACCAACTTCGAAAGAGGTTTCAGGTTTCTCGGATACGATTTCAAGGGCAAGTATAAGGGTATAAGCACGAAATCACTGAACAAACTCAAGAGCCTGTCCTGAGCCTGCCGAAGGAACAACATCAGAGACATCACCAGACGTACACAGGGCGTCAATCTGCAAGCCATTGTTGATACATTAAACCCTGTAATTCGTGGGCATGTCAACTATTTTCGGCTGGGCAATGTACAAAAGGTATATCGCTCATTAGACTGTTGGGTACGCATGAGACTGAGATGTTTCAAGTTCTCAAGAAAATGGAGAACAGACAACAAGCGTTTCCCTGTTCACCGATTCTTTAAAATGGGGTTACTCTCATTCGAAAGAGAATTTCTTAAGGCGTGTGCTAAAGCATGATGTTTGACTTTTCTCTGTTATAGAGCAACACTTCGGGGTCGCTGACTACGAGAAAGACGTATGGTTTAAAAAGGATGCTTTGTCACGTTGTCCAAAGTATCTGGCGACGAGTGGGGGTTGGAGGCTAATGGCCTCCAGCCTACCAGCTATTCGCGCTACACCCCCGCTATTGAAGTATATTCTGTCGACGAGGTATTCCTTGATATTGCCGGTTCTATTCCTCTTTTTAATAGCATAGAGCATATTGCAAAGAAAATAAAACAGGATATCCACAAACACCTTGGAAGATTGACCTGCTCCATCGGCATTGCCCCAAACAAACTCCTGGCAAAACTTGGCAGCGATATGAAAAAACCCGACGGACTTTTTATTATAGAGGAAAAAGACATCCGTTCATTGCTGGAAAACTTGCCGGTACAGGAACTCTGGGGAATCGGTCCAAAACTGGCAAAACACCTGGCCGCTATTGGAATCACCACATGCGGAGAACTCGGGCGGGCACAGGTAACGCAGTTAAAACACACATTCGGCATTATCGGCGAACGCTTGGTACTTATAGCGCAGGGGATTGATGATAGTCCCGTAATACCGTCAGAAAAAGAATCTGACGCAAAATCGGTAGGCCACAGCATGACCCTTGAAAAAGACATCCTCGATAAGGAAACCATTGAAAGAATGATTCTTCAATTGTCAGAAATGGTTGGCCGGAGAATGCGTAAAGGGGGGTATTCCGGCAGAACGGTAACCCTCACCATCCGCTATTCGGATTTCAGCACCCTTACCAAAAGTAAAACCATTGGAACGCCAATAAATGACGGATTAAATATTTATCTCGTTGCCTGTGATATATTGAATGCTACCAGACCTTGCCATCCGATACGGTTACTAGGAGTATGCTTAAGCAACCTGCACAAGGATTATACACAAATACCCCTTTTCCCGGCAGAAAGGACAAAGCAAAAAGTTGTGCGTGTTATGGACGAGATAAACAACCGTTATGGGGAATTCAGTATCACATCTGGCACGCTGATGAATCGTTACCACCATAAAGGCGTCATTTCTCCGGCATGGAGGCCAAAAGGTATTAAATGCATCAATTTTGCCAATCAGGTGAGGAAAAAGAAACCGTCATAACATATCATATTTTGTGCTTCATGCTTATTCGGTAAACATGCAAATCTCTCTGGAAGCACAAAGAGCCGGGACGTGGTTTTGCCACTTTTCCCCGGCTCTTCGCTTGTTTTACCTCTTACTACTTACCACAACTATATAAAATGCTGTTAATAACCTCTCTTATTTTACAAGATATCCAGGATAAAAATCTGGTCCCGGAATGTTATCCCACTGCGCACCCAGGTCTATCCACTCTACTATCGCATATCTCTCATCCTGAGTAAGGAATTTATTGTGCAATAAACGACCCTCTATCGGGAATATCTTCTCCCTGGGAGCATTCGCGCTTAACTCAGCTTCATACAACCTCCATACCAACAAACTGTTGATCGCTGCTGACGGATTAACATATTTTCCGCCAATGTTCGGGTCTTTCCCCCTCTGCGGCTCAAGCAAGCTGTTGTATGCACGACTGTATGCTGCTATACCATCTACACTTACCAATTCCAATCCGCCACCAAGGTTCGGAGGATTGTTCGAATCATGACACATCGCACACTTCGCATCAAGTATCGGCTGAATGTCCCTGCGGAAATCCACCGTCCTCTGCTTATCCAGCGTCAATCCTTCCACCGGCTGTGATGTCGTTCCGGATGGACCACCATAGTAAATGTCAGATGGTACTACTACATCCTCTCCATGTTTTACGCCCTTGTAATTCCCATCGTTGTCAAACTTCAAATACCTGAACGCAAATGGTGAATCATAGTGGCTTCTGTCATCATACCACCAGTTGTACAACGCCTTTGCATGGATGTTCTTGAACGCCCTTCCACGATATGATCCATAGTGACATCCACTACAAATCCTGCCATGATATGGCCTCAAATATGCCCAGGTTAAAGCAGTCTGTACAGACATACCCTTATCATCCAATATCTGCATGTAATAAGGAACATCTGAAAGCTGGGATGTAACTGTTGAACCATCGCTCTCTACATATTGATACCCGATGATACCCCTCTGCTGAAATGCTGTACCTGAATTGCTGCTTGATCTCTCTCCACCAAGAAGATGTGCTCCAGCCCCTACCCTGAAACGGGTTGAATCCGGTTCTACACACTGATATCCCTGGATGATTCTTACTGCCTTGATATCTCCATGGCTTACGTTTTTTGCCTTCTGATGCGGATAAGGACCTACAGGCTGATCTGACAATGTCGTATCAAAGCATATCCATGTTCCCCATGAATGCGGATATCCTTCCACCTTCACCTGATCAAACGGCTGATACGTTACGACCGTTACACCAAAGTTCTTACCGGCGGTAAAGGTGTTAATCCACCTTGGCTTGTACTTCACATAAACCGGCGCAGGCTGGTGATCATTCCAGTTAGGATCATCATATACCTTGTCCCCTGCAGCACATTTGCTAAAATTAAACCAGTATATGCCAAAATCCCCTCTTTCTGCATAGGATACCAACATCCTGTCGTCCGGAAGCGGATATGGACTCCTGTACAATCCACCATCTTTTCCTGTCAACTTCTCATACGTCTTGTTGAACGGAGCATCCCAGCTCACCGCTGCCAACTGACCTACGCCCCAATTCATGTACGGAGACTCAACATAGACAATCTTCCTGTCTCCAAAGGTGATCTTCGCCTGAGACCTTCCGCTGGTGCCACCGATTTCCCCATCACAGTTTCCATAGATAGGCCTTGGATACGCACCATCCCAGTTGTCCACACAAATCATCACCCTGCCTTCTCCGCCAGCCCTGCTGCCATTTGCCTGCACGCTTGAGAAAAGGATGTTTCCGTCAGGAGTTAACCATGGATCAAAGTTGGAACTTAAATTGTAGGTGATCTGGTCTATCGTGGTATTGAGGTGCGGAAACTCTATGCCAGATAGCACGTGTCCGGTGATTCTCTGTATGATCTTACCGCCCTGCGTATCCAAACGGTAAAGATTATACGCATATGGATTGTGGAACTCATCCATTACGCCTTCCGGTGAACCTGAAAATATTATCATGCCCGTCTTCTCTACCATGCCATGCTCTTTCCAGTCCCCTTCAAAATACCGGTCACGCCATATGATACGGCCTTCGCCTTCTTCAATACTTCCCGCTGCATAATAAATCGGTGAACGGCAGGTTCCCTTAAGATCAGTCATCTGCCTTAAACCACTGCCATCTATGTTCATTTCCCATATCTGGCACCCGCCGCCTTTCTTGTGTACCCCGGCAAACGCAAATTTCTTGCCGTCCCAATAGGTGCATGGATCAAAGGCTGTTGCAAAATCATTGGTCAATACCTTCAATTCCTTTGTGTTTAAATCAAATAACACTATCCGGCTTCCTTCCGGTATATAGTGCGGATAGTTCTGGTACGGATCCCCTTTGGCTGTCCTCGGCGACTGCGTAAACAATATCTGACTCACAGGACCCTGCACCTCTTTTGACATCCCACTATAATCAGTCCATAAGGCCTTCCCCTGCACCGGGCCGCCTGTCATTACAGGCTCAGCATTCACAAGGGTACTCCCACAGACCAACGCACCCGCTACAAACGCCGATGCTATCACTCCTAATTTCCTCTTACCCATCTATTGGCCTTCTCCTTTCACTTATTGTCCTTAAATTTTTATCGCTTATACTACACATTCATACACTTCTCTCTTATAACGCCTTCAGGTACTCCACCAAATCCTGGAGCTCCTGCTGCTTTAAATGAGACGTCCTTCCATGCATGTCCTTATCATTTACCGTGTTGTTTATGGTGTCCATCAATGTCCTTGCACCACCATCATGGAAATAGGTGCCTGATGCATAGATGTCTCTCAATGTCGGCGTATCAAATTCCTTCACAAGATCCAATCCAATGATTGGTGTGTTGCTCTCAACACCATATGGATCCTCACCTGCCTCTAACGCCGATATGTTAAATACCTTCCCAGGTGTTGACCTGAAACCATTTACACCTACCCTGCCGGTTCCTACATCATGCGTCTGTGCATCACTGAACAATGCCCTCGGATCCATCGGATCGCCAGGATGACACTCAAGACATCCTACCTTCGGATCCTCAAATATCTTCTGACCCCTCTTCTGGGCTTCGGTTAAACTTCCATCCGCATTCCTGAATGGACTCCCGGTAAATTCCAACGCCCTGATGTAACAAATGAGCGCCTCTAATCTCATCGGAGAAAAATTCTCACTCCTGAACACAAATCCAGGATCCCTTCCACATACCCTGTCAAGTGAACTGGTTGCCCCTACTATTTCATCAGGATGACCAGTGAACCCCTCATGCCTGAACGGAGGAAGATATCGGCCGCCACGAATATACTTCGTGTTCTTCCAGCTACCCCATCCTTCATCTCCCAAATCCCAAATCAAACCGGTTGTCTGGCCTCTCTCATAATGACAACTGGCGCATGAGTATGATCCCTGCAAACTCCACGCTGCATCGTTAAACTGGAACTGCCCGTATCTTACCAGCTCACTCTTAAAAGGTGAATGCTTTACACGGAAATGCACTTCCGGCACCGTCAAAGGTTCTTCCCTTCCCAGCGGTTCCCACGTAGCTCCCGTCTGGATCGTGGAAATTACCCGCGGCTGACCGGCATATACGCCGCCCGCCGATATCAGCCCCACTACCCCCAGGGCCGCAACTAATCCTATTTTCACTACTCCTGTCTTCATTCTTTCTTTTCCTCCTAATCTCATTTCTCTTGCCATTTGTTTTCCAAAAATAAATAACTCTCACACTCCATACAATCCTTAATCAACCGCAGTCCTTATCACGGTTACATTGTTGGAAAAATAGTTGGCCGCATAACAAAATTTGCCGTCAGGTGATAAACATACCGAACTTGGCCCCAGACCCGTAGGAACCCTGGCAACAAGATAATCTCTTACCAACCCAAGGTCGTCCCTCAGATAATCAAGCTCCTCCTGCGTGCTGCTCCTCACCAGACCCAATACCTTATCCATATCCAGTATCGTTACACGATGCATCCCTCTTACCCCAATGTACAAATACTTGCCCTTAGGGTCCATCGCCATACCATACGGATTGCCATCGTAATTGTTGAGATCGTCCAACGGTAATCTCGCTACCTTACCACCGGCCTTGGTCTCTATGATTGTTACGTTGTTCGTAAATACCTGACCATTCTCCGCTTCACATACCGGCAACCAGTTCTTCGGCGTCTGGTGGGTTACAGCTATGTATTTACCATCCGGCGTATATACAACATCCCTCAGGTTGGAACTCTCATGGATTACCCTGTTCTCTACTACCCTGCCACTGGCAATGTCAATAAAATCAACGCTCCGGTTGATCGATCCTACCGTGTCAAGTATCGCAACAAGGGTCTTCCCATCAGGAGATATCTCCACCATCCTGGGACCGTAATCTGAAGTATATATCGACCTTACCTTCTCCATCCTCCCCGTATCAATTACATCAATCGCGTTCCACATGCAACCGGAACATGCAACATAGGCAGTCTTGCCATCAGGCGAAATCTTGATCCCGCTCGGCCAGTCACCTACCTTTATCTCCTTGATCTCCTGCTTCCTCTGTATGTCCACTACCGATACACTGTCGCTCTCTGCATTACATACATACAAAAATGCCCCGTCAGGCGTAACCGCTGAAGCCTCAGGCTGTACCCTCACAGCGACCTCACCCGTTACCTTCTGCGTCCTTGCATCCACAAACGTTACACTGTGCCCAGATTGATTCGATATAAATAACGTACTACCATCCGGCGACATCGTTATGTGAAACGGCCCGGGTAAATCCGTCTTTACATGCGTACCCTGTATATACCCCGCAGTCGCTACTCCGCCACTTATCGCTACCGCAGCTCCAAGCATCACCGCTCCTATCATTCCCTTTCGTATCATAATTCTTCGCTTACCTCCTTCAAAATTCATAACATCTGCTCAATCCTAACTCACGAAAATTTCTGCTTTTACACTTAAATGCGTCCGTACATTCACCCCCCTTCCGTAAAAAATTCTGCGCAAAATAATACACAACAAAACACTTTGTATGTAACAACACTTAGCAAGAAGTGCGCCATTTCGAAAAAAACAACACGACCACCACAACCAAAGAAAGCACAAGCTACTACTGTTAAATATGTTACGATTACAGCACAAAAAAGATGCAATTAGTACATGAGAACGCAGAAAGACTATAAATGGTCACGCATCGGTTTTTTTTCTTAAGACACAAAGTCGCATCTATCCTGCAAGGCTTGATATAAACAGTGACCAATTATGGGCACACGGTGTCATAAGACTGTCATGTTTTTCTAAAGCAAAGATGGTCGTTCAATTCATTTATACGCTACTTCCTCAATAATAATGCATGTTGATAATTCATCGTGAGCATAAGGGCAATTTGGAGCGCTATTTTCTGCCTGAAACCAGTATTTTTCATCATTTTTACAATGATAAAGCCTTAACTTGTTTTCTTTAAGCTGCATTGGCCATGCAATAAAGAACGGAAACAGTTCACGGCTTATTAACCCTAAAGATTCTTTTGCATTTTCCAGGGTTTCACATTCTTTAAGAGATATCGCATGCTGAAAAATATGTTCCATCATATAACGCCCCTCACCTTTATTTTCAGTTTGAACACCCTGTTGCGCAGCATCCATAATATTTTGCGCCAATACAGGAATATTTTGGATATCTTTCTCTATAAGTTTTTTGTAGAGAAGATCATATGATTCCAATAGCGACTGCAAATGCACTACTGTCGATCTTTTAATGGTTATAGGGGTATTACTCCAGTGGTCATGGCCTTCATGTGCAAATATGCATTTTTGATGAGACAGAAATGTACAACAAGCCCAAAAAAGTATTGCAATCATCTGCTTTTTCCATATTCGTGTTTTTAGCATAATTTTTCCTCCTTCTCTATAAATGGTTTAAGGTATTATTGACCAGAAAACCCTGCCAGGGTTGGCGTCCTTAAAAAGAATATGTCACGGTGAGAATTGCCCTATAGTGTTCAAGTCCTTCAGCGCCCTGTTGCTCCGATTCCCTGTTCAAATCCTTCCATACGGGAAATTTCAGAAGCCCTCCGATACTGATATTTTTCTTAAGAGAAACGCGAAAGCCAGGTGAAAGATACAGAATCGTTCCCCCGCTGTCATCTTCATCGTGATGGTGTTCGTCTTCATCTTTTGTCAGATGGAGGAAGTTTGATTCAGTAATAATATCTACCCTTTGGAAAAATCCCTGAGGATTTTCAAATATTTCATACCCTCCGGCCAGATTGAAACGGATCTCATTTCCAGGTTTACCGTCATCATGACGGGTAAAGGTGGTAAATGATGTCTCCCCGGTAAGAGTAAAGTGCTGAAAAAGCATTTTTGATGCGGAGAAACCTGTCATAAACGTTGGCGCGGCAAAACCTGTCTGCATGCCCATGTCAAACCTGTTGCCATTATTATCTTCGTTTGTAATATCACCGGTCTGAACAGTAAAACCCCCTAAAACCGACATTTTCAGATCATTAGTCGTGTAACTTTCTCCAATAGTATCTTCCGGGCCGTTATTATAAAAACCCCGAATCCCGTTTCTCTCGCCGTACTTAAAACCGTATTGTACTAAAAATCCAGCATCACCAAACCCCTTCGATGTGCCTAAGGAGTCTTGTTCTTTAATAGCATAAGGCATCACAAGATAGAGGGATAAATAGTCAGTAATGCCATAGCCGGCTAATGTGTTAAAGAAGGTAAAGTTTTCAATGTTTTCAGGGTCAGCATGGTTCTTTTGTTCAAAAGACGCAAATTCTATTTTTTCGTAAAGCAAAAATTTCCCTTTCCCGAGAGTCATAGGCGATGCAGTTTCAACAGGTGCGCCAGGGCCAAAGGCGGTAGAAACGCCTCCATGATGGGCATACACTTTTCCAGCGTTACTTGCGCAACAGAAAAAAAGTATAAGAATAAAACTGTAAAAAAAACGATTGTTCATCACAAGAACTCCTTTTAACAAAATAAAGGGAATTAAATAGCACACTTATTACTATCGTGCCACCATAATTAAAAAAATATTTATTCTTTTATCGGTATTGCCTCCATCCCGTACTTTTTTAAAATACCTTCATTATGTACCAACTCAACGGTAGTTTTGTCTGCAACAATCCTGCCTTTATCCATAAGAATGCACCGTTCGGTCAATTCCTCTATCAGGCGTAAATCATGTGAGGCCACCAGAAGAGCAATTCTTAATCCTTTCAGATAGGTTATTAATTTACGTCTATGACGGTGGTCCAGGTCGTTTGCTGGTTCATCGAGGATTAACAAATCGGGTTCCATCGCCATAGCTGCCGCCAGTGCAACCCTGCGCTTCTGCCCTCCCGATAAATGATGCGGCGGCCGTTCCCGAACATCATTTAATTCAAAATACGCCAGCCACTTTTCCACCGTGTCTGCCACCTGCTGCTTTGGCCAATACAAATTTTTCGGTCCAAATGCAATTTCCTCCCAGACGGAAGAACAAAAAAGCTGATCGTTTACCTGCTGAAAAGTAAGGGCGACATGCTTCCGAACTTCATTAATATTTTTGAGTCCGGTAAGCGGTTTGTCCAAAACACGAACTTCTCCCGAATGTGGTCTTAAAAGCCCGTTTAAGTGCCAAAAAAGGGTTGTTTTGCCAGCGCCACTAGGCCCGATCAGACCCACCTTTTCATGTTGGTGAACGGAAAATGATAATCCTGATATCGCCTGCACACCATTCGGATAAAGAAACGTAACGTTATAAACACTTACCACACAGGACATCGCAAATCACTCCGGTCCAAATTAAAAAAGCCATTAAAAACATCAGAGACAAAACAACATACGAGGGCGCTTCGTCTTTGTCTGTGCTGATAGTATATGTTCCGCAAAATCCGCGTGATTGCATTGCACGTTCAACATTTTCAGATTGCTCAAAACTAGACAAAAGCACACTGCCAATCCCCCCGGCAAGGTTTCGTAATTGCAGGGAACGCAACCCCTTTTTTGCACCGCGTGAAGACTGTGCGGCAAACGTCATTTTTATCCGTTCCCCCATAATAGGTAAAAAACGCGTGGTAAATGCAATGACATTTAACAAAATTGCCGGTATTCCCATTTTCTCTAAGGTTGACAAAATACGTTCAAATCCCACCCATTTAATCCAGATTACACTCCACAACCACATTGAAAACATTTTGACCATGAGGATTGGGGCAAGCGCTCTGCCCTCTTTTGTTAGCAAAAGGCTTACACCGGTGAGAAGGAAAAAAACCCAGACTCCTTTTGCATGGCATACAACAATGAATATGTTTCCAACTGTGAATACACCAAACAATAACACCATAAACAGGCAAACAACAAGAGGCCCAAAATTATTCAGCAAACCTATACCCACCAGTACAAGCAAAACCAGTATCGTTCCTGTGCGGGTAGAAGCCGGCGGCAATTTCAATTTTTGTAGTTTGCAAAATGGCATTATGTCTTTTTTTTTAATAAAAACCGTTGTATGGCATAACCGCCGCCGATAATGAACATGACTCCAATTACCACGCGGATACTTAAAATGTCTAACAACCCCTTTGGGCGTTCTTTAAGAAATTCCTCCCATGTTATCATTGCACGATGACCTCCGGAATCATCTACAATGATTAAGTGAGGTATTGTCTCCAAATTCTCCGGCAACCTCCATATCCCCTTTTCATCCATTTTATCCTGAAGAATTATGACGCCATTTGCATCCACAAGAACAACCTCTGCTCCTGAGGCAGGTGTATGATCGCTGTAAGATGCATACAATGTTTTCTCCTTAGAAAAAAGAGAAAGTCCGTGTGCATATACCGCTAAAGGCACCGAAAAAAAGATACAAAAAAAAACGAATAAGAAAGCTTTCAATGTAAAATTCCTAATAACGAAGGTTTTACTTTTTGCAAAAAGTGTACCAGCCAATAACTGATAACGCCTTCAATAAGTATGACAGGAACATGTCCCCAAAAAACCAGTTTGGCAAGGGGAGCCAGCGCCGCATGGGTTGTAGAAAGCGCAACAAAGAGTAAAACGGACGAAATACATACAGCACCGCCACCCGCGAACGATCCTATCCATGGCCGTTTTTTCGCTGAAAACTGTTTCATCCAATGGCGTCCAAGCATGCCGATAATCGCGCCAGGCAACGCCATAACAGCAATATTTACCCCCAACACAGTCAATCCTCCAAAACCAAGGAACAAAGCCTGCAGCAAAAGGCCTACCGTTATTACGGTTACAGCGCTCCATCCCAGTAAAAGTCCTGCAATACCATTGAGGACAAGATGCATACTGAAAGGTCCAAGGGGTATGTGGATTGTAGAACCTGCAAAAAAAACAGCGGCAATTACTCCGTATGCACCGACTTTGTCAGGTTTCAGGCTTTTTACCGACATCGCTAACGAAGGGGCTGCAACAGCCCATCCGGTAATGACAATGTAGGGAGAAAGTACTCCGTCGCTAATATGCAAAAATGTCTCCTCCGGTTACCAGTAGTACGTATAATATACTCGTGCTATTGCATAGCACAAAAAAAATAATATCACGAATATTCCGGGATGTTTTTTTGCAATGGCAGAAGGAAACCCGTTCTCATTGTATCCATGTTTGCCGCTATGCAAGCATAGTGCAGAAATCCGGGCTTGATTAGAAAAGGCCATATTTACAAAATCCCCTTTCCCGTAGTTGCCATGGATATGCCCCCGTGTTTAACACCTTTTGCCGATTTCAGTTTTCCGTATAATTCCTCTACCATTTGCGGCTTGCCTTTTATAACAATGATTTCAAGACAATTATCATGATCTAGATGGATATGCTGGGAAGAAAGGATAATACCATGATAGTCGTGCTGGATATCAATGAGCATGTTTACCAGTTCCCTTTTATGATGATCGTAAACAAGTGTGATAGAACCGGTAATCTCCTTGCCTTCCTGCCATTCTTCCATCACCAAATTACCGCGTATCAGATCACGTATTGCCTCCGAACGGTTGGTATATTTTTTCTTCTTTATGTGGGTATCAAATTTCTTAAGGAGTTCCTTTTCCAGAGAAACCCCGAATCTAACCAAAAAAGACATCATGCGCCTCAATATAAAATTATGCGTAACGCTCTGGTTTTTTGACATTAAACGATGTTACTAATCGGAAAATAGTATCACGATTCCAGGGGCAATGTCAATATTAACGTTTAATATAATTTACAAAACTTATTTAACATGTTAATGTAAAAAAGAACACATGAAGAAAACAGAGAAATGCTTACAAAAAAGAGGGGTTTTTTACCGGGCAAGACTTTAAAAAAACATTGCGAAAGGGGAAAATAAAGGTAAATGACAAGAGAAGAACAGAAATCTTCACCTTTTTTCAAAAAGGTGCGAATCCATGTATTGCTTTTTATTGCCACTTTTCTGACAACGTATTACGTTAATGGAATATGGTATTCACTAGCTATTATGTCAATCCTACTTTCTCATGAATTAGGACATTTTTTTATGTGCAGAAAATACCATGTAGACGCCACCTTGCCCTATTTTCTACCCCTCCCACTGCCACCTTTTGGTACATTTGGAGCAGTCATAAAAATGAAAGGGCACATCCCCCACAAGCGGGCATTGTTTGATATTGGCGCGGCAGGTCCGCTTATGGGCCTGGTATTTGCCATTCCCGCCATTGTAGTAGGCCTTATCCTTTCAGACGTACGACCTGTGCCAGCCGATTCATCAAATTACCTGGGACTTGGGGAACCGGTACTCTTTTCATTTATCGCAAAGCTTCTATTTGGAACGCTGCCGGAAGGAATGGATATTTATCTTCATCCTCTTGCATTTGCAGGCTGGGCCGGATTATTCGTCACTGCGCTTAATCTTTTGCCAATCGGGCAGCTTGACGGAGGACATATTATGTACGCACTGCTGGGGAAAAAGAGTGACATCGTTTATCGTATAGGTATATTTATTTTTTGCGTAATCACCGTTTTTTTTTATAAGGGCTGGATTTTATTTGCCATACTCCTTCTGATTTTTGGATTTCGACATCCCTCGCCCGCAGATGAATATACGCCTCTCGATCCCAGGAGAAAGATGCTTGGCATTGCCCTTTTCATTATTTTTCTCCTGTCTTTTACCCCCGTGCCTCTTAAATTTTAGTACCCATCTGCTCATTTTTACTACTATCATAATATATGCTGTGGTATAGTATTACCCAGCAAAGACTTCTTTTGTAACGTAGATACAAGAAACATTTTACGAGGTTTACCCATGTCTATAGTATCAATTGCAAAATGTGACGATTATACCCTGGAAAAGGTTTACCATGCGATACATCGGTCTCTAAGCTTGCTTAATGGCACTGAAATGCTTGTACGACCAGGAAAAAAGGTACTGTTAAAACTTAACCTTCTTTCATCATCACAAACCCCGGAAAGAGCGGTAAATACCCACCCTGCAGTTGTCAGGGCGCTGGTGGATATATTTCAGAAAGATTTTGGGTGCGAGGTATATATTGGGGATTCATCAGGAAGCGTAAAAAACAGTTCCACGTTCAACGCCTTCCGGGTTACCCGTATCAACGAAATTGCGGAAAATACCGGCGCAAAGATTGTAAATTTTGATAAAGACAAATACATCGATGTTTACAACAAGGATTATGAAATCTTAGACAAATTCCGTATAGCCAGGACGTTGAGAGAGGTCGATTTTATTGTTTCCGTTCCTAAACTGAAAACGCACGGTTTAACGCAGTATACCGGAGCGATAAAAAACATGCTCGGCTCGATACCGGGCAATGGCAAAAAGAATGTCCATTTAATAGCGCCGAAACCAACCGTCTTTGCCAAGGCGTTGGTGGATATTTACCAAATGGCGCCGCCTCATCTCATCATAATGGATGCAATTGTAGGCATGGAAGGAAACGGCCCTAATGCGGGAAACCCAAAAAAGGTCGGTTTAATTATTTCCAGCAGGGACAGCGTCGCGCTGGATACGGTAGCCAGCAACATCATTGGTTTCGAACCTATGGCCGTACCGACTATCCGTTTTGCACATCAGCGCGGTTTGGGCATTGGCGAATTGCGCAATATTACTGTAGCAGGAGAATCCATTCAAAATGTAGCGGTGCATGATTTTAAAAAACCATCCAGCGGTGCACAGGACTTTGCGGGAAAGTATCTCCCCAATTTTCTTCTTGCGATGATGTTTGACAATACCTGTTCTACTTTTTCCACCGTAAACCATTCCAATTGTACAAGGTGTTATGAGTGTGTAAGAAATTGCCCTGCCGGCGCCATGTCAAAAGACACGGGAAAAGTAGAGGTCGACAAAAAGAAATGTATTGGTTGTTTTTGCTGTGATGAGGTATGCGATTTTCATGCAATAGAGATGAAACGCTCTCTGGTTGGCAGAGCGTTGCTGGGTATGGCGAAGGCTTTAGGAGTAGAAAAGGTAGAATAAATTCCTCCACTGTGCAAAAGAAAAAATAATGGTACGTTGAATGAAAATAGCATTGTTTTACCCCTGTGAAATTTTTTCAGGTCAATAGATTTATCAGACTGGAACCAATAAGGCAGAACGTTGCCAAAAAATTTTAATACCTTTGTAAAAATGGAACTAAAGTGGGCAAATATTTTCCTTCCTGAAATCAAGGAACTTATAAGGACAAAAGACTTCAGCCGGCTGCGGGATTTTCTTCGCGAACGCCATCCCGCCGATATTGTCGACATTCTCGCCGGGCTGGAACCTGCAGAGAAGGTGGTAAGCTTCAGATTGCTTGACAAGAGCAAAAGTTCTGAAGTCTTTTCACTCTTTGATTCTTCCGAACAGGAAGCGCTCCTAAAGCAATTTACAGAACAACATGTAAGAACGCTTTTAATTGAAATGGAGCCGGACGACAGAACCCAGCTATTTGATGAACTCCCTGCAGACGTTGTGGAAAGACTCCTGAAATTACTCCCTCCCGCGGAAAGAAAGGAAGCAAACGAGCTTTTAAATTATCCCCCTAACTCCGCAGGCCGCATAATGACCCCTGAGTTCGTGGGGCTTCAAATGCATATGACCGTTGCACGGGCGCTTGAACATATACGGAAAACAGGTTTGAACCGTGAAATTATTTACATATGCTATATCGTTGATGAAACAAAAAAATTGCGGGGGGTTACCTCTCTCAAAAACATCATCCTTGCGAATCCAGACCAACTGATACAAGAGATAATGAATGAACATGTTTTATTTGTTCACACCACCGATGACCAGGAAAAAGCGGCAAAAGTGGTTCAGAAATACGATCTTCTTGCGGTACCGGTAGTCGATAACGAAAACAGGCTCGTTGGTATTGTGACGTTTGACGATGTGCTTGATGTTGTAGAAGAAGAAGCAACCGAGGATTTTAAAAAAATGGCTGGTATCCAGACTATAGAAGACGAATATTTCCGCGTTGGAGTATCAAAACGCGTGATTAACCGGATAGTTTGGCTCGCGATACTTGTCATCGCTGCAACCATTTCACAAACAATACTGAAGGGATACTCAGAAATCTTAAGCTCGATGATTGCAATTGCCTATTTCATCCCTATGCTAACGGGTTCAGGCGGCAATACTGGTTCCCAGTCATCTACCCTTGTGATCCGGGCGCTGGCTACGGGAGAGATAACTACCAGGGAATGGTGGAAAATTTTACTAAGGGAATTACGGGTAGGGGTTGTGCTTGGACTAATTTTAGGATTTATTGCTTTTTCCATTGCAGCAATATCCACAAAACAACCCGCACTGGCCGCAACGGTAGGAATTTCCTTATTTTCCGTAGTGAGTGCCGGGAACATCGTAGGAGTCTCTATCCCGCTGCTTTTCCGGCTGATAAAACTGGATCCGGCGTTTGTATCTGCACCATTAATTGCAACGATACTGGACGCAACGGGACTTATTATTTATTTCGAAATCGCCAGAAGGGTGCTTTTGATAACAACCCACTAACATTTTTTTCCCCAACAAACAGCATGGACAAAGCATTTGCCAGTTTGGGTATGAACGCATTTATGACAATTTATAGCAAATGCTTCGCCCATGCTTCCCTTAAAAAAATACCGCTAAAATCGCAAGGAACCCGTATAAACGAAGCTTGACTTTTTTTTTGACCGATGGTATCCTTTGATACTTTTATCATTGTGAATTATAGCAAACTTTGAACGGAGGCGCGATTGCCATATCAACGCAAATCTTCAAACGAAAATATCGTCTTGCTTGGCCTTGCATTTGACCACGAAGATAATCATAAAAGGATTACCACGGGAGAAAATTTTTATATCCTTGGCGGATCTGCCAAAACCCATGACAACCTTGCGGAAAAGGTAATGGCTTTTAATAAAACCGTTAAAACATACGGCAAAAAATTAGAAGACATTTCTAAAACTGAGTTTTATGAAATCGTTAAAAAAATTGACGATAAAAACAAAAAAATATTCTGGTTTTATCCCAGCCAAATAAACTTATGATACGAATTGCACCTCTTTTATTACTACTCAACCTGTTTTGTACCCTCCAAATTTTCGCAACAGAATTTTTTGATGATTTTGAGATACATTACAAGTTGGGAAACGAATACAATATGCAGGGAATGCTGGATGAGGCAATCTCGGAATACCATGCCGCAATAAAGATAAATCCAGGCTATGCAAATATTTACAATAACCTTGGGGTTGCGTATAGCAAAAAAAGGATGTTTGATAAAGAAATAGAGTCATACAAAACGGCAATTGACCTGAATGCTGAATTTGAGGATGCATATTTTAACCTGGCAATTGCATATGGCTCGAAAGGCATGGTAGATGAGGAAGTATCCACTTACCAAAAATTAATAAGCATCGATCCGTATAATTTAGAGGGTCTGTACAATTTAGGGCATGCTTACCGTAAAAAAGAGAAATTTGATGAATCAATTGCCGCATACAAAAAAGTAACAGAACTCTATCCTGATTATTTCAATGCGCAGTTCAATTTGGGTGTTGTCTATGGACAAAAAGGCATGTTAACCGAGGAAATTATTCAATACAAAAAAGCGTTGACATTAGCGCCAAACGACGCAAAGATTCACTTTAACCTTGGTATTGCTTACGGTGAAATGAAAATGGTTGAAGATCAAATACGCGAATTTAAAGAAGCCCTTGCTATAGATCCCTATTACATTAAAGCTTATAAAAATCTGGAATCTGCCTATCGGCAAAAAGGATTAATTGTAGAAGCAGATGAAGAACTATCAAAGTACAACAACCTGACCCGGACGGAGAGGTAAAAAAACATAGTCTTATTTTAGTTTTCAGGCAATAACGTAAACGCTGTAAAAATCAAAGGAGGAAGAAAAAAATGCTCAACAAGGTCAACGCGATGATCGACAAGGTAAATGGAGTTGTTTCTGAGAAATCAGAGAAGGTTATGACAAACAAAAAAGTAGAGGGGATGGTAAACGGTATTGGCGCAATGGTTACCTTCCTCGGTGCAATTGCTTTTGGTATAGTTTTCATCATGTGTACCGCAAGTTTAATGAAAACCGGAAAGAATTATGTCGTGAGGCCTACCGCTGATACGGCCGTAGAAGCAGGAGCAGAAGGAGTGGAAGATGCTGAATGGGGGCACGGTGAAGACGAAGAGGAAGAAGATGTGGATGAGGATGAATAAGACACGGCAGATGACCGGTATCATTTTTATTTAACGTTGCTTATAACGTTTTAAAAGTAAGTAGGATGGCATATGGTGAAAAAAATCTTTCTCGTAACGAATAGCATCTTTATTGTCCTTGCCCTCTGTTTTTTAGCACCAGCACAAGCAGTATCCTTACGTTTAGCGCCAGAACAGATACAGGAGGCAATCCAATACGGAAGGCAAAATAAAGAGGTTGATTTCGTTGCCTTTTCAAAAGAATGGACGGTATCCCTCGGAAAGGGAATAGGCTTTGCCACATTATTCACTCCTTACCACAATGTTGCTTACAAGGCAAAAAAGTTTGAAATAGAACATAAAAATCTTACCAACCGGGACATTTTGAATGCTTTAGAAATAGGAAATGCGCTTGTATTTACCGTAACTGTTTACGGGGACGCATTTAATTTCGCAGTATTTCAAACTGCAAAACTTTGTCAAAAAGATCTGGAAATCAGACCTATATATGAATTTAAACCAGATATTGCCGATGCCAGTGAATTTTGGCCAAATCCCCCGAGCCAAATGGCAAGAATGGTATTTAAATTCCCTGTTTACGATATTGATTTAAATATGCCAATAACATTGGTTGTTTTTGATCCGGAAGAAGAAAAAGAGGCATCATTCCCTTTCGATTTAGAAAAAATGAAATGAATTTTATATTCCTGCCACATATATCCTTACGATAACGTGATGCATAAACAAGATAAGCTCGTTACCTCCAAACTTAACCCATAGAAGGGGGCGATTATGGCAGAATTTGTCACGCTCTTTCTGGCAGCGATGGTATTTTCTACACTAACAGGATGTATTACTGTTGAGACAAAAACCAGCAAAGATACTGAGGCACATTTGGCGCAGATTGATCAAAAAATAAATACTTTCGAGAAACAATTTAAGGATTTAGATTATACTACTAAAAATGCGACGACACGCATTGAAATGCTTACACAAAAAAATATGAGCATGGATGCAAAATATTCGAATTTATCTGAAATGCTAACTACTATCAGAACCGACCTTGAATCAAAAAATAATTCCATGGAAACCACCCTTTCTTATCTCACAAACGATATAGAGACTATTGAAAAACATCTGGGTGAAATCGAGAAGGCAAACTCTGAGCTACGCAATCAGATTGCTATCCTGCAAAACCAACGTTTGATTAGCCAAAAAGAAGATACTACGTTTGCAAAAAAAGCAATTATACCACAAACAAAAGAAACACCTCTCGCAAACCGTGAACTGATTAAAGAGGAAAAGAATGAAGTAGAATTCCCTGAAAACGAGGAAGCACTGGAGATTCAAACAGATAAAAAACCTTTTGCGCGGGAAGAAATGAAAGAATTATCCGATGCGCAAAAAAAAGAAAGATTACAAACACTTTTAGATGACGCATTAGAACAATATCGGGAAGGAAACTACCAGGAGGCGATTGCGAGATGGGAAAAAGTGCTTGAACTGGAACCTGATAATCTGGAAGCAAAATTCAATATTGAAATTACAAAGGAAAAAATGAAATCGCTGTCCAAAAACTGATAGAAAAGGAAAGAATCCCCCCATTGGTTAACCCCAATACCTTCCTTTTTTTATGAAAATTGTTTTCCACGAAATACCACATTTTCAATTAAACCAAGCCTTCGGCAAATTTTTTACAACGCCCATGCAGGAGTGAACCATATGTTCATCCCTACCAACCCTCCCAGCACGATCCAATAGGAGATAAAAAACAGAAAATTATGCAGATATATGTTGTATTTGTTTTCTCCGCGCCCTCTGCAGTGAACTATTAAAAAATTTCAAGGGGTTAAGACCTTCTATTTTCGCATAAAAATGATACACGTTGAAGTTAACCCACAACATGGTCAGCGGCACGGCGTTCATCCAATTCCCAACTTGCATGTCTTGTAGCCTCAAGACTGTGAATGGAGAGTAGATCAGGTACCAACTTTTGCATTATTTCTTCAACCGATAGAATCAATGAAGCGTAACGGGATTTGGCCGATTCCTTTACCCTTGCTTTTAGACTTATCCACTGGAAGACAGAAAATGCAACAAGTCCAACCGTAGCAACAGCAGATATAACAGATGAATAATCAGACATAGAAACACTTGGCGCGGCCTTTGGCCGCAACCAAATTCAAAATACGAATATCGAAATACGAAACAAATTCAAATGACAAAAAACCCAATGCTCCAAACTTTACGTAATCCTCATCTAATCAATGCCTTACGGTTATGCATTTTGAAAAACGAGCATAAAAAACAAGAAGTTGATGGATAGTAGTACAAAGTGATTTCTCCAATTATTTTGGTTTGTGGAAACAACTTCCTCTGTAATGAAATACCGGCTCGTCCGCAGAATCTGTGGGTAATAAGTAAGGATTAGTAAGAGAAAAGGTGCATTGCCATCCCAAAGGGAGTAAGATG
>NZ_JAOSKF010000024.1:0-223699 GCF_027493735.1 Candidatus Kuenenia sp. | reverse complement strand
GAGTGATTAGCGGGATAATTAACATAAAAATACCATGATGAATAAAATTTGTCAATAAAACAAGTTAGCGCTTATGGGGGTATGCCCTCCGCTATGGAAGGCTTCTATGCCTTTTTCAAAAAAATTCTCTTTAAACTTTACATCAAAGGTGAAACCTGCACAGATTCTGTGGGCAGAATCCAGGTCATGTATGCGTACCTGGGATTTAAAAAATTCACGGTACTGGTTACTCGCACCAAGAAAATGGTGATGGGTAAAGATGATTGCATCAACAGGCTCAAGACGATTGTCAAAGCAGGAAGGGCAGTCTATCCAAAAAGACTTATCTCCTGTCTCGATACGATAAGCAGCATGTTCCAATCCAAGGGCGGGGAAGGAGTTCAAGCGGGTTACCTTTTCGTTCACAGGGGTTCCCATGACTTTAAATTTCGCAGAACATTCCGCTGAAGTAATAAATTTTTCCTTAGGGGCACCACAGAAAGGACAATTATCAGGATAATATCCTACTATGTTATAACCACATACCAAACAAACATATTGTTCTTTTTTCACTACACAATTTATTAAAGGGACACTTCCCATATTTAATTTACCTCCGATTCTTTTTCCTTTTCCTTTTCCTTGGCCTACCGGCCTTCTTTGGCAAAAGGCCACGATCAAGCGCTTTCTCAGGCTTTTTTACAAATCGCTCTGTGCCAAGCGGCCTCCCTGTTTTGTTATAGCCACTGAGGGTCTTTAGATTAAAACGCCTTGTCTTCATCGTCAAAAAAAGACGTCTCCCCGATTGTTTCCACGTTGGGTGATATGGTGCAGATAATTCACAGCGCAGACTCTCGCTATTTTTTTGGCATACAGGGCATACAGAGGAAAATATCACACCTTAACGTGCATGTCAAAAAATATGGGAAATGTCCCTACAATTCCCTACAATTCCAACGTAATTTTTTCTTGACGATAATAAACATTATGTTTATTATCTCTCAATGATAAAATCATTCCGTTGTCGTGAGACTCGAAAAATATTCTACCGCGAATATTCAACGAAGGTTTCCTCGTGATATGCAAATGCGCGCATTTGCAAAGCTCAATGCGATTGATGCAGCCATCCATCTTAAAGATTTGCACCTGCCACCATCAAACCGGTTTGAGGCGTTAAAGGGCGAACGTAAGGAGCAGTATAGCATTCGAATCAATGATAGATGGCGTATTTGTTTTGAGTGGCGTAATGGTAACGCAGAAGAGGTCGAAATTGTTGATTATCATTAAGGAGGTTACATAATGGCTAAACGTCGTATTACTCCAGTTCACCCTGGGGTATATCTGAAAGAATTACTCGATGAATTAAAAATATCACAATACCGGCTATCACAGGATTTAGGTGTGCCTGCCATGAGGATCAATCATGTGGTACATAGCAAACGTCCGGTAACTGCAGAGCTTGCCTTGCGTTTAGGGCGCTATTTTGGTCAAAGCCCGCGCTATTGGATGAACCTGCAAAGCCGGTATGATATGGATATTGCCGAAGATGCCTTATTCGAACAGGTAACACGTGAAGTTCGCCCCTTTAACGGTAGATTTATAATTCACAAGTAAACTTCGTTCATAGGTCGAAATAGAGGGACACTTCCCATATTTAATTTACACCCGATTCTTTTTCCTTGCGCATACTCTTGCTATTTTTTTGGCATACAGGGCATACAGAGGAAAATATCACACCTTAAAGTGCATGTCAAAAAATATGGGAAGTGTCCCTCTATAAGACCATAAAAGCAGAGGGACAAATATTGCTACCAC
Source organism: Candidatus Kuenenia sp. (assembly GCF_027493735.1). Lineage (NCBI taxonomy): Bacteria > Pseudomonadati > Planctomycetota > Candidatus Brocadiia > Candidatus Brocadiales > Candidatus Brocadiaceae > Candidatus Kuenenia > Candidatus Kuenenia sp. Next base: position 221,905 of record NZ_JAOSKF010000024.1, on the reverse strand, counting down.
AAATTCAATCTTTTTCATACTTTTACGTCCTTTCTGGTGCAGCGCACCATTAGTTTTTCTGTCTGGCGTTTTATTGGGAGTACACTTGTTTGAGACAACATCCTCTATTTACACAGCGATCCTTTCTGTTTTCTCGCAGCCAATGTATAGTCTCGCGCATGTTGTTTATTCGAGGAATTCAATGCGTTTAATATAAGCCTCGGCTTTTCCTCCACCCTCCGTTGTAGTAGTGTCAACCTCAAGACATAAAGCAGATATTGCAGGAGCTTCTTCTTTGTAATATGTTTGAAACGCACTAGTCAAATCAAACTCTGAAATTACCGTTTCATTAAGTTCCGGATTACCTACACAGACAAAACGCCCACTGTCGTGAAAATATTTCCCTTTGTAAGGTATGTTAATTTCGTCAGCTTCGCCGAGAAACAGGCTTATGAAATAAGGTAAATCCGGTATCATAAAATACCCACTGGACAATTTTTCTGGACCAAAAAATATATATAAACCCAAAGCCTGATTCCTATTTCCGCTCTCAAAGTTAGCATCATTCGGGTATTTACTGATTCCCCATTCAATGCGCACTTTAGAAACTTTCGGAATAATGACATCCTTAAAAACAAGAAAACCTCTGACGGGTTGCTTGGTTTTAATAAACAACATACCCTTCTGAATGGATAATTCAATTTCCGGATGATACTTAGCTGCACCCTCACAATAAAACCCCTTCGATTCCAACCATTTACGGACAGTACCGCCTGAATAATTCGAAAAATCGATTACATATTTTACCTTCTGAACCTTTTCATTGTCTTGTTTTTCCAGACTGTTGTCCTTAGCATCCTGCGATGACTCATGGCTCTCAGCTTGTTTATTTTCTTCAGAAGAAACGTTTCCGCTCAAAACAAATATTACTATAAATATGAGACTTGCAATAAAACTTTTCATTTTCGTTTCCTTTCCATGAAAAATAATGAAAGGAGAGAAGTTGGGATTTAACATATACATTCCCAACTTCTCAACCGTTTAACCTTATAACCTCACGTTTTCAATTATCCAAAACGCATTTGTAGTACTATTTTGCAGCGTCCTGAATTTTCTCACCAGCCTTTTCGGCCTGTTGCCCGGCTTTTTCTAAGGCCTTATCTAATTCCTTGCCTGCGCTCTCCACCGAACCCTCTTTTTTCTGGCAGCCGGCTAACCCTGCAATCAGAGCACTTATTGCTAACGCTACCATTACATTCTTGCCAAATTTCATCATTTATATCTCCTTTATTAAATACAAACTATATAAACGGGAGTATGCTGAGATTTCCCCAACCCATGGGCTACGATTTTACCAAAAATTGTTTATATCACTTTCAAGTGTATCAAGGCGTCCGGAAATTTCGCCTTTTTCATCGGAGGTAAGGGGTTGGCCTTTTATCCGTTGCAAAAATTCCCTTCGGACTTCATCTAATCTCAATTGGAAATCCCTTCCCCGGACACGCGGCAATCTTCCGATCAGCATCCCATCGTCAATCTTCCTCTGGAGTACGATCATCCAATCCTCGAGCCTTGTCTCATCGATTCTTGAAGGATAGGCACGCACCTTCTTGACCTCCCCTTCCAGCTCGTTCAGTGTCGCGATAAGGGGATCCCATTCTTTCTGCGTGGTCTTTCTTTCCCTCAGCACCGTATAATCCCTGCGGAGATTATCAAGTTTTATCAGAAAAGTCTGTGCCTCGTTATGGGTTAACTCACCAGATCCCAACCCATTGCCAATCGTCTGCTGAAGCGAAAACATTCGATCCTCGGTTTTCCTTTCGTTTTCAGGCCATCTTTGAGAATGATAAACCAAATCACATTGTACCAGAACGGTCGTCATCCCCAGAACAATTGCAATAAGTAATATCTTTTTCTTAAAATACCCTCCTTTCAAATATTTCAAATAATCAATTGCCTTCATCTTTCTTTTCCTCCTTTCTGAATTGTACATCGATGTAGATTTTTCAGATTGTTTATTCAGGAAACTGATACTTCAACCATGTATGTTGGGTTTCGTTCCCCGACCCAACCTTATAAATTAGGCCTTCGGCAACTTTTCATGGATACTGAACGTAGGGGTTGAAGATTTTCAACCCTTACATTGAAACATTGAAATCCCTTAACGGTAAATTAGGCCTACGGCGACTTCTCATGTAGAGCGAAGTGGCACTTCGCTCTACAGCCGCAATTTTGAAATGCTAAAACATCAAGAAAAGTCCCACAGGGTTCGGGCAACATAAACGGGAGTCTACCAGGATTTCCCCAACTCATGAGCTACGATTTTACAAAGCATTGTTTACATCGCTTTCAAGTAAATCAAGGCGGCTGGAGGTCTCTCCTTTTTCCTCGGTGGTTAAGGGTCGGTCTTTTATTCGTTGCAAAAATTCCCTTCGTATATCATCTAATCTCAATTGAAAGTCCCTTCCCTGGACACGCCGCAATCTTCCAATAAGCATCCCATCGTCGAGCCTCCTCTGGAGCACGATCATCCGATCCTCGAGTTTTGTCTCATCGATTCTTGAAGGATAGGCGAGCACCACCTTAACCTCCTTCTCCATATCTTCCAGTTTCGTGAGAAGGGGCGCCCATTCCTCTTGCGTAGTCTTTCTTTCTCTCAGCACAGTGTAATCCCTTCGGAGATTATCAAGTTTTACCACAAATTCCTGAGACTCATCAAGGGTTAATTCACCGGACCCCAACCCCTTGCCAATTTCCTGTTGAAGCAAAAACATTCGATCCTCAGTTCTTCTTTCATTTTCCGGCCATCTCTGAGAGACCGAAGCACATTGTACTAGAACGGTCATCATCCCCAGAACAATTACGAGAAGCAGCATTTTTTTCTTAAAATACCTTACTTGCAAAAAATCAATTACCTTCATCTTTTCTTTCCTCCTTTTCTAATTGTACATCGGGATAGACTTCCCAGAATGGTTATTCAGGGAACTTATACTTCAGACATGCAGGCCTGCGCTTTCAACCCTTGCTATTGTTTCTTTATCTTTTGCTTATGCTTATACACGCCTTTCGTTTCTATAGTACATTCCTTTCCTTAAAATGATTCGTGACAAATCGTGTCCTTCTCGTTTTCAATCTCCTCCTGCGACTAGCTCCTGCTCAACAAAATCAGGATCAGTACGATAATCAGCACCATCCCAAAAACAAAGCCGGGTTTATAACCCCACGACCGACTATATGGCCAGGTTGGGATTACGCCCAAAATGACCAGAATCAGAGCTCCGATTAATATTGTGCTAAGTGACATATTCGTGCTCCCGTTAAAAAATGAAGGTTAAATTAAAGTAGGGGCGAAGCATTTGCTATAAATTGTCATAAATGCGTTCATACCTAAACCGGCAAATGCTTCGTCCCTACTTTTTCAAAAAACTAAATTGTTACACAAAATGTGAGTTTTATAAGAATGGCACGGGTAAAACCCGTTTGCCCATGCCACCCGGCCATATCAATATTAAAAGGGGAGCATTCCCGATTTTTGGTTAACTAATTGTACATTGTGACACAAGCATCCTGCTTGTTGTATTTTACCCTCAAGCTGGATGCTTGTGGTACTATTCTTCCCCTTCCCCCTGCTAATGGCATTTTTACAAAAAATCGGGAATGCTCCTGTTCAAACTATGTCCCCCGCTGGCGGGGGTGCAGGGGGTGGACTGGATTTCTCCACCGATTCAACTACCCCTTTATTATGAAAACGAATTCGCCCCTCTTTCCCACGCTCCGCAGACAATTCCACCCCCTTAATCCCCCGCCAGCGGGGGACAAGCTTGCCATATCCCTGCAGCTTTCATGCCCTTGTGGGGTTGATACAGGTGCATTCCTGGTTTTTTGTGACTTCTGCCATGTTTTAATGAAACGTAAAGTAGTATTAACCCCTGGCAGCCTTGTTTTGCCCTAATCACACAAACGGTTACAAAAAATCGGGAATGCTCCTATTAAAAGCTCTTTTGTTTCCGAGGTAACGGGGCTTCATTAGTACCCCCGAAATTGGTATCAACTAAAACATACCGCATTAGCCAACAAAGTTCGCAAGCTCCTTGTTGAACTTCTCTTTCTCTTCGTAGAACAGGGCATGCCCGCTTTTCTCGAATCCTATCAGTTTTGCCCCCTTAATTCCTGCCGCCATTGCTTCCGCCAGTTCAAAAAGGCATATCTTGTCCTGCGTGGCGTGTAAAATCATAGTCGGCACGTTGACCTTTGCCATGTCACCACGCAGATCAGTATCCCGCAGTGCAATAAGACTGGCTGCGGTAGCATGAGGAGATGCTTCCATTCCCATATTGTGAAACCACTCGCCAAGCTTCGGACTCACTGCATTCTCGCTGCGGAAAAAGATTTTGCCAAAATCCTCATTAAGCTTTGCTCTATCTGCATAGCACAACTCTATAAAACCATTAACGGCTGCTGACTCCAGACCGTATTGGAAACCATGTCTTTTGACGAAGCTCGGTGCTGCCGCACCAAAGAGAGCCAGTTTTGATACTCTCTCCCCCTTGTGGCGGGCCATGTAATGCAGGGCAATAGCACCACCCATTGAAAAACCGGCCAGTGTGACGTCGCGCAGGTCAAGCGCCTCAAGCACCTTCCTGACATCATCCGCAAAGACATCATAGGTATATTCTCCCCAGGGTTTGGACGATTTGCCGAAGCCGCGCAGCGTAATACCCACGCAACGATAACCATGCTTAGGCAACTGCGTAAACTGATACTCATACATCTCAAGGCTTAGTGGCCATCCGGGAATGAACACGATTGTCTTGCCTTGCCCCCAGTCCCGTATGTGGAGACGGACGTTTGTATCAACTTCTATCAACTCGTTGCCTTGCATGATATACTCCTTTCCCGTGTTTGATTATATAATGTCTCTTTGCTAACCGTGCATCTGCGATACAGCGGTCTTTTAATCTGTTCAAGTTATTTACGAAGACTTCTAAGCATATTCCCTAATATCATTTTTGCCGGTAAGTTGTTTATTCCCAAGTGATCGGTCTTTCGGAATACCTCCTTTTATTCTCTCATCATTTGCTACGTCTACGTAGCATCCAAACACACAACCTGATGCATCTAAATTACAATTAAACCTGCCAAACCAGTCATCTGGCTCGAAAATAAGACTACAAAAAATAGCTCAAGCACAGGTACCGCAATATGATATGGTTATAAAACCATTTTTCATCGTTTCTGGGTGTTGCAAATGAAACATGATGACTGATGACTCATTTTGCCATTACGCGGGTATCCGTTTTGTCATTGCGAGGGTCTTTTTTTCAGCTTGTCATTGCGAGGGTCTTTTCCGAAGCAACCTCATAAACCGTAATAGAGATCCTTCCATCCTGCATTCATTCCATTAATTAATTCTATTTTTTTAGCCCTTGAGCCACCCTTAATTTGCTTCTTTCTCCCGCGATATGGCGTCTCTTATGTCACAAAATATCTCGTAGTATATTGATTGCTTCGGAAAAGACCCTCGCAATGACAAGCGGAGCCCCCCCTGCAATGACAAGCAGAGACCTTGTAAATTACAATCTGATACCTTTTGGATGGCCCTATACATTTGAACCGGTACAGAAACAGAAATGCCAGATGTTTTCGACTCGAAAGTAAAACTACAAAAAATAGCTCAAGCACAGGTACCGCAATATGATATGGTTATAAAACCATTTTCATCGTTTCTGGGTGTTGCAAATGAAACATGATGACGGCTTGCAGAATAATATATTTTTTATCGGTAGCCGTTATACCCACCCGTGCATTAGCAAGGGTGGGCAAGAACAAACAGCACCCAAAGAGTGCGAGGAAGCCAAACCCTATGTTTTTCTTTATGCTTTTATAGATCATTTTACCTATCCTTTCTATTTCCGCTTCAAGAGGAGAACGTATTATTCTCTTATGAAAGCCCTAGTCCCTTTGCAACACCTTCTCCATAAGCCTCATCTGCTTTGTAAAAATACGGAACCATCCTTTCCTGGATGTCTTTCGGCGTTTTTCTAAGACTTGCAACAATGTTTTCAATGAGCCGTTTCCGTTCGTCAGGCGGCAACAGCCGGAAGAGATTTCCGGGTTGGACGAAATCATCATCAATACCTCTTTTCTGTTCATAGCGATTCGCGTCACCTGAAATTTTCAGCGGCGGCTCATTATACGCGTGGTCTGCTTTGGGTCCTCCGAAACTGTTCGGCTCATAATTTACGGAAGCTCCGCCGTTGTCATCGAATCTCATTGAGCCATCCCGCTGATAGGTGTTTGCTGCCGTGGCAAGCGGACGGTTTATCGGTAGATGCCCAAAGTTCACGCCTAGTCTATACCGATGGGCATCTGCATAGGCAAAAATACGTCCCTGGAGCATTTTACAGGGAGAAAAAGAAATACCGGGAACAACGTTAGCAGGAGAAAAAGCAGACTGCTCGACTTCGGCAAAATAGTTCGAGGGATTGCGGTTCATCTCCAATACCCCAACCTCTATCAAAGGATAGTCACTATGCGACCATATCCTGGTTAAATCAAACGGATTCCACCGGTACGTTTCCGCTTCAGATTCCGGCATTACCTGGACATAAAATGTCCACTTAGGGTAATCCCCACTCCCGATAGTTTCAAATAACAGACGTGTATGGTAGTCGGCATCTTCCCCTGCAATACGGTCTGCATTTTCCGGAGTCATATTCCGAATGCCCTGTTGAGTCTTGAAGTGAAACTTCACCCAAAAACGTTCATTGTCCGCATTGATAAAGCTGTAGGTATGACTCCCGAAACCATGCATAAAGGGGATGCCCATGGGGATGCCGCGATCTGAAAACAGAATAGTTACCTGATGCAATGATTCCGGAACCTGCGACCAGAAATCCCACATCATGGTTTTTGACCTTAGATTGGTTTGAGGTTCACGTTTCTGGGTATGAACGAAATCGGGGAATTTTATGGCGTCCCGTACAAAAAACACGGGAGTATTGTTTCCTACCATATCCCAATTGCCTTCTTCAGTGTAGAATTTCAATGCAAAGCCTCTGACATCCCGAACCGTATCAGCAGAGCCTTTTTCCCCTGCCACAGTAGAAAATCGGCCAAATACATCGGTTTTTTTCCCAACTTCCGAAAAGATGCTGGCTTTTGTGTATCGGGTGATGTCTTTGGTAACGATGAAAGTACCATGTGCACCGGCTGCTTTTGCATGGACAACACGCTCAGGGATACGTTCACGGTTGAAATGCGCCAATTTTTCAAGAAGATGGTGATCTTGTAACAACGTCGGGCCGCGTTCTCCGGCGGTGAGGGAAGTCTGATTATCGCAGACAGGTATGCCTGCCGCTGTAGTTAAGACTTTAGTTTTACTCATTTCTTTTCACCTTTCAATTATATTCTCAAGAGTATCACAATTTGTGATTTACCATGTGAGAAAGAAAGCTCAGTTTGTGAGGACAAGGACTCTTCCTGACTTTTTAACAGGGTTTATAGATAATGTCGTACAAGCTCAACATGAACAAACAGGGTTTGTCCGTGACACCCCACTGTCAATTTAAAACCCACCTTTTATGGTCTTCATGGGTATAGTCATAAAAACAGGACCAACACGCTTAACTTCCCTTTGACCAACTCCGCAGTCCCACCAACCCCACAATTACAGCTACAGCGCCGCCGATCAACATCCATATCGCCTTGTCGGTGGGTGAGCCGGTGAAAAACCGGGAAATGTCGGAACTAAACGACTTCGTTGCGCTGACGCCTAAAATTATAAACAGGATACCCACGGCAAGTATTGCAAGCGAGACTACTTTGTTCATAAAAAAATCCTCCCTTTTATTTTAGCCTTGCTTCTGCGACTGACCAGTCAATGTTCTTAAAGAATGCCTCAATATAATCCGCCTTCTTTAGACCGTGATCTATCATAAAGGCATGTTCAAATACGTCCAGGATCAATATGGGATTGCATCCTGCAGGATGAGAAACATCGTGTTCATTTATCCAGAAGTTAATGAGCCTCCCGCTGGCACTATCCTGATAGAGGACTGCCCACCCGATTCCCCTCATACTTCCTACTGCCCTGAAATCCTTTTCCCACATCTCATAACTGCCAAATTCCGCTGTCATCTTTTTGGCAAGCGTTCCTTCCTTGTTCATGCCGCCTTTTTTCTTGCCAAGATTTTCAAAATAATATTCATGGAGCCTCATCCCATTAAATTCCCACCCAAGCCGTCTCTTCAATTCTGCAAACTCAGGGCTTGCCGTCTTTCCCTCCTTCAACATCTGACCGAGAGTATCGAGTACCTTATTTGTGTTTGTTACATATCCCTGATAGAGGGTAAAGTGGTTTTTCAAAAGTGTTTCGCTGAATCCCTCCATCCCGATGAGTTGCGAATAATCCTTTGCGGTGTATGTCATAATTTCCGTCTCCTTTTTTATTTCTGCATGTAAAGGGTTGTTAAAATTAAGTACGATTGCTGCTCCACCCACGCCTGCCAGTGTTAAAAATTCTCGTCTGCTAAGCATGGTACCTCCTTTTTTGGTCTTTTGGTGAAATAAATATCCATAAATAATTTCAGTGAAATGGTGTTACCACTCAGTCCTCAGTCTGCAATTTGCCGACGATAGACTGCCGATTACTACGGTATAATAAAAAATTCCCAGGCCATTACTTATCCGCGTCATATTTCGTTTTTTTTACGGCCTCCTTATCCTGCAATCAGTTAATAACTGATTGCAGGATGCAGTTTCCTTCTCAATTTAGCTTTAACAACAGCTAGTACCTGCGCCACTCTTGGGTTTTTCCCCTTTGTCTGTCACAATAGAGCCTTCTTCTGTAAATTTGAGCTTTTTTTCCACACCGTTCTTTACACACTCGACTGCATAACACGTTTTGCCATCGGCCTCTTTTTTCACTATTTTCTTGATGGTGCAGCCGGCAGTTTCCTTCTCAATTGCAGCCTTAACTACAGCCGGTACCTGAGCAATATTAATATTTTTCCTCTCGTCTGTACATTTATCTGACATTTACTTCTCCTTCTCTTGTTAAAGAGTTTAACCCGAACCACCTGGAACATTCCCGGTAAGATTGCTGGGCTTATCAAAGTTTTCGTAAAAAAAAATCCTATGACAAAATAATTTTAAAATATACTAATGTTTGCACGTACAATGATCTGTTTTGTCCTTTGTGCAATCTTTTGCACATTTTACATTGTCCGGGCACTTGCAACTGTCCGGACAATCAGAATTTCTTGCAAAGGTACTAGCGACACCAGCACTAAACAGTAACGCACTTACAAACACCGCTGTAATGCCAATTTTCTTAAACATATGCCTACCTCCTTTCAAATTAAAATACCAAACTGATCCCTTGGCGCCAGGCACCAGGGGAGAGGAACCGATACTGTTTTTCATACCGGGCCCCACAAAATAGTCACGGACGTCTTCGTCCGCGAATGATATTAATCACGATGACCACGATTGCGATCACCAGAAGAATGTGAACGAAACCGCTCAGGGTGGTGGAAGTGACCAGACCCAGAATCCACAATATGATCAACACAGCAGCTATAACTAAAAGCATAGTAATTCTCCGTTATATTAGGTTAAGTGTTTAGATTATTCCTGATTTTTTGTAACTATTCAGCGTAATTTATTAAACTACCGGAGATCAGAGCGCAACTCGTTCCCAAACCTTGTACTGAACATAGTGAAGTGCCTGTTTGGGAACGTAATGGCACTGGAAACTTTGTTTCCAGTGAGGGTCTGACTTGACAAATTACAAACTGTCTTAACCCTGTGATTTTATTCCCTATCTATCAGCAAACAGGCGAGAAACCGGAGTTTCTCGAACAAATGCATTCCCAAACTGGAGTTTGGGAACGAGCCGTGTATCGTTTACGCTGAATAGTTACGATTTTTTACCTATTCCTGAATCTTTTTCAGTTTTGAATATTCCAACATATAGGAAATTCAATGTTGCGAATTTAGAGTAAAGAGGCTCTTTGCTTTACTTTAAAAAGCCGCCGAAGGACTAATTTAAGCAGGCATTAATTCCCGGCTTAAATTCTCGCTTGCAAAATGCATTATCAAAGAACGAAAAACCTGCTAATCACTTTGAACGTTTGCCTGCTTCTATGATATAGCATAAGAGGAAACCACTAACGGCAGCAATGCCTACCGCCAACCATGGATTAGCATGAACTTTTCGATCAATTTCCATCCCTATTTCTTTCGTTTTCTCCTCTCCTCTCTTAACAGCCTCTTCCAAAGTATGACATGTTTTTTCTATCGCTTCCCTGCCCGTGTGTGTTGCTCCACTCATAATCTCTTTGAGATTTGAATATTTTTCACTAATCAACCGATTAATCTCACCGCTCTTTCCTTTTAATTCTCTATCCAGCAATCCAAGCGCTTCGTCAATTTTTAATATGTCTCCCGCTTTTTCTGTAGTTTGGTTATCCGCCATGCCCTCTCCTTTCTCATTTATTTTTTATCTTCAGAAACCGTATCCAAAACTTTTTGTATCAATGTACTTGCTTTCGAAAATTTCATCCAAAATCTCTGTGAAGTAAAGTAAAGAAGAACCCCTAGCGGAACCAGAAAATAGACAATACCGAGGGAAAAGATAACGAACATCTTTACTTCTTTACTCAAAGGAAAATAATAAAGAAACGCCACATGTAAAAATATAAAACCACTGATCATTACCACTAAACTCAAAATTAAGAGTACTATACCGATGCATATTCGCCGTATAAATCGAATGGCCTTGATATAGCAAATCACTGCCTTGATTTTAATTTTTGCAAAACTTGTGAATGTTTGCTCTTCTTGTTTCACAAGATCCGCTAAAATACACAAAATAAGATGGTAAATCATCTTCCTGGTCTTCATAATTTTCTCTTACCTGTATGAAGATTATTTGAAATGAGAAACAGCATCATTATAAGAACTCTTCAAACTTTCCAGGGCTGCATCCATTCCGGATTTAACATCCTCCCAGGCGTCAGCGCTTTTCAATTTGAGTTCATTTAATTTATCTTGTGCTTCTCCTTGCTTCTTTTGTAATCCTTCAATTATCTCATTGTACTTTGCCTTGGTATCTGCCCCTGCTTGCCCGGCCTTTGCCTGAAGGTCTTTTATCTTATCACTGAGGTAGTTCAATGTTGATTCAGCATCCTTCTGGTATTTTTCTTTTTGCTGTGTCAGGTAAGTTTTTTTTGTTTCAAGGGCTTCACCTGTTTCACGTTTGACCTCTTCTGTCGATACTTTGGTTTCCCCTTTTTCAGGCGTCTTCTTGTTACAAGACGTCATAAAAAACATAGAGACAAATAGTGCTACCATTAATCCAATTCTTTTCATATTTTTATATCCTTTCTGATACAATAAACCATTAAAAACCATCCAGGCACTTCACTTCACACCCGATTAACACACAAAACAACTCTTTCTCATATCCACAAAAAGCCTTTCCTTATATATCCGTTTTCAACCTTATCCTGCAATCAGTTGATAACTGATTGCAGGATTTAGCTGACCCATTGATACAGCAAAAGATGATGTATGTCTTTGTCCGGGATATTAATAACCCTTCTTTGCGTGACATACACATTTGCAATCATTTTCAGGTTTTGTTGGCAAGTGTCCGCATTTTTCGCATTCACGTCCCTCTTCATGACTTGTAGCCATAACAGAGCCAACCAACACTGTATTTACCGCACCAACACCAAACATCAGTGCACCAATAAATACCAGACCTACTCCATATTTCTTTAACATTTCTCTCTTCGCCTATTGTTAGGAAGATTATCCCGAACTCACAGGAACATTCCCGGTAAAGTTGCGGGGCTTACAACAAATTCACAATCTTGTACATAAACGAAGCCTTACGTGCGGCCATTACTTTACTTGAAATAGGAAACTACGTGGGCGATACCCGCCTGAAGGTCATCCACAACCTTATCCGTGGTCGCCTTGACCTTCTCCCACGCATCGTCACCTGCTTCCTCCACCGCCTTCAGCTTTTCAGAGGCAATACGCTGTTTGTCGCGTAGTTTATCGAGTTCCTGAGCGTACCTGAGCTTCACGTCTGCCGCTGCATTCTCCGCCTTCGCAGCCAATAGGTCAATCTGCGCCTTCGACTCTTGCAGTTGCTTCTCCATCTTTTGCTTATACGCGTCCTTCGTTTCCATCGTAATATTCCTTTCTTTAAATGGTTCGTTACTTTAAAAGGCATGACCTTTCGCAGCCACCTTGTGATAGTTTTTTCCAAAGTTCACCGCTTCATTTCCAACCTCCTCTTACGACTAGATTCTGCCCAATAAAAGCAGTATTACTATGATTATCACTATTACCCCGATCACACTGCCGGGTGTATAACCCCACGACCGGCTATGTGGCCAGGCGGGGATTACTCCCAAAAAGATCAGGATCAGAACTATGATTAAGATTGAAACAAGTGACATATTCGTTCTCCCGTTGAAAAAAGAAGATTAAAGTAAAGTACATTCCAGGATACATTTGCTTTTCGCCCGTTCATTTCACGGACATTTTGTTTTCAACAGCTCTGACGCCCTCTACAGATCTCGCTACTTCCACTGCCCTGGCAGCAGCCTCCGGGGAATCCACGAAGCCGCTTAACTGCACGACATCCTTGAAAGTTTCAACATTGATCTGGAGCACCTTAAGCATAGGATCATTAAATATTGCCGCCTTAACCTTGGACGTAAGAACAGAACTATCGACATATTCCCCTACGCTTTCACGCGTTGAGGTACCTGCACAGCCTGGACTGCCGGCAATCCACCCAACCAAAAAAAGTACTGCAAAAAAACGCTTGATCAAATTTGTTTTATCCATAATTTCTCCTCATGATAACAATATAAAGAACTTCGCTGAAATGATGGGTGTAATGCCTTCCCTTACCCTCCAGCGGTATAATGGTATCAACGTCTATCCGACCTCATCCGCGGCTTCAAAGGTGTGACGACGCATGATACGCGCCGCACTCTTACTTCCCCATGACTTTCTTGACCTGGCCGATCTTTTCCTGAACTTTACCGGCTCTCTTTTCGTCTTTGCCTTCGGCTTCCAACCCGGGATTCTCACTGACTTTCCCGGCTATCTCCTTGATCTTGCCCTTCACTTTGTGAAACTTGCCTTCTACCTGGTCATTCGTACTGGATTTCATGGTATTCCTCCTTTTGTTTTCGGTTTGACTGCTGGCACTCTGCCCCCAGTCTTCCCCGTAATTAAACTGCTGGCTATGCAAAAATTCTCTTCCCCGGACACACGTCAATCTTCCGGCCAGGATCCCTTCGCCAATCCTACTCAGTCGCACGATCGTCCGATCTTCGGGTAAATCTCCTCCATCCCTTTCGGGTGAAAAACGGCGTGGAACATCATTTCATAAGGCTCTCTGAGAAGGCACATCGCTCCCCGGATCACCTTAAAACGTTCCGACTTCAGGTGGGCCATAAGGTTCTTCCGGGTATCCCATTCTTCAAGAAGAAAGAGTCGATTTTCATCCTCGATACTCTGGTAGAAGTCGCAGCTCTCGCATCCCTTCTCCATCCTTATGAAACCGGATAGTGACGCGATCGTCTGTGACAACTCCAGGCGCTTCTCTGAAAGGACATTCATTCGTATGCTTAAGAGGATCATAAGGATACTACTGGCAAATGGTCTGCCAATAGCCGATGGAAAATATGAAGTGTGGATTAATCCTTTAATAACAAGGGGGTTAGGTTAATAGTAGAGGACGGCAGAAAAGTATGAAATGATTCGTTTAGCCTCAATATTTGGCGGGACATCAACATGTTGAGGGATACCTTGTGGAGAGGTGGACAATCTAATTGGGTTCTTTTGTCTCCGGCCGGACTATCCCGAGTTTATGCATCCTCGCTCTTAAGGTACTCGGGTGGATGCCCAGAATCGCTGCGGCCCCGTTCTTTCCCTCGATGCGCCATCGGGTTTCAGAAAGGATTTTAAGAATTTGGTCTCGCTCCGTCTCTTCCAATGTCCTCACGGTGGATGAAAATGCGGGCGATGAAATCTCCAGTTTATCTGCAAGTTGCAAAACCGGCCCGGGGCACAAGATCACGGCTCGCTCAATGATGCTCTCCAGCTCCCGGACGTTCCCAGGCCATGGATAATCCTGCAGCGCCTTCATCGCCTCCTTCTGGATCGACGTGATCTGTTTGCCCAATTTCCTGGAGTATCGCTCTACGAAGGCGTGTACCATCAGAGGGATGTCTTCTTTCCGCTGCCGCAGTGGTGGGACAGTGATGGGGAAGACGTTGAGCCGATAGTAAAGGTCCTGCCGGAAACGGCCATTGCGGATCTCTTCCTCAAGGTTTCGATTGGTCGTTGCCACTATCCGTACATCAACTTTGATGGTATGGGGCGACCCCAGGCGCTCAAACTCGTTATGCTGAATCACCCGGAGTAGCTTTGCCTGCAACTCCAGCGGCAGCTCCCCGATCTCGTCCAGGCAAAGGGTGGAACCATTGGCGACCTCGAACCGGCCGATCCGCCGGGTATCAGCCCCGGTAAATGCCCCCTTCTCCCGGCCGAATAATTCGCTCTCAATTAAATTGCCCGGCAGGGCAGCACAGTTGACCGTGATCATGGGGCGTTCCTTGCGGGGGCTCATGTCATGGATGGCGAAAGCGATCAACTCCTTCCCCGTACCGGTCTCACCAAGGATGAGGACAGTTGCATTCGTGGGGGCAACTTGTTCCGCGCGATAGAGAACATACTTGAGACTATCGCTTTGCCCAAGAATTTGGGCAAAGTGATGTCTCCTTTTGTTCTCGTGACGTAAGTAAATATTCTCGGCCTCGAGTCGGTCTTTCAATGTTTTTATTTCAGAAAGAGCCGTCCGAAGTTCGAGAGTCCGCTCCTCCACCTGCTGCTCGAGTTTGTCATGGTCTTTTTGCCGTGAGTCTTCCATCTTCCTGCGCTCGGTGATGTCCACCATTACGACAACAATACCGATGGCGCCTTTATGAGTAATAAGTGGGTTTGCGCTCAACAGAAAAGAATAAGTCTCGTTGTCCCCATGCTTGAAATTGACCTCAACCGCGTGAAGGAATTTGCCACTCATTGCAGGGAGAAGGATAAATGGCATCCCGTCTGGATAGAGGAGGTGAAATGCCTCGTCAAACACCTGGAAGAGTGGGCTTCTACCGAAGAGACTACTGGTCGACTGACTTGCACGGAGTATACGGCCCTGGGGGTCACAGAGAACAAATATTTCCGCAGCTTGATTGAGGATTTGAGTTGTCAGTTTTTCCTCCGCCAACATCTCCTCATTGCGCTTTTGTTCCGTCAGGTCGGTAACCACCATGCACACCACAGCGGGCATATCCGTGTGCTGAAGGGTGCTTATGGAAAGTAAGGCAGGTGCAGTATTTTCACCTCCGGTCTGCAAGGCCAGTTCCGCCTTACTGTTCCCCTTCAAACCCCGCTCAACCAATGCCTCAAATAATTGGCGGTCTGTTGATGAAATGTATTGGTAGATTGAAGATCCCATTACTTTTCCCAGAGATCTTTGGACGATATCTGCAAAACGTTGGTTACAGAAAAGGATCGTGCCGTCGGAGGCCAGAGTGACGGCCCCTTCGTTCATGGTTTCGACCATGACTCTGTAAGGATGCTCGGCGCCCGATAGTGTAAAGACCCGCTCTCCTTCCGCCGTTGAGACAACCAGTCCATCCACCTCACCGCCCCGGATAGCGCGCAGAGTTTCCTCCGCTTCCATCATCCGCGACGTAAGTTCCTGCAACTCATCCAAAAGTTGTTGTCGTGTTCTATACGATTTGCTCATTGGTTCGTACTCATGAATTCTTTGGGTTCCAGACCTATGCCTGCAAGAAACCTTTCCGTATCCGACATGTCGCCGATAAACCTCCGGAATGGCAGTGGGAGTTTTTTGATGAGCGTTGGGGTGGCGATAATCTGCTCTTCCTTGGCCAGATTGGGCTGCTGGTAGATGTCTATCACGTTGAGTTCGTAGCGCCCTGCCAGGTATGTCTCGCAGAGTTTCCGGACATTGGCGATTGCCCGGGTTGACTTTGGGGTCATCCCTGTAACATACAGCCGAAAAACGTGCTTTGCCTGGCCTAACTTCGTCGCCGCTTTTTCGAATTTCTCAGTGCTCGTTTTACCTCTGTTCCTCTCCATGGCTGTTACTCCAAAATTGATACTTCGACGTTGCCAAGCCCCGGCCTTCAGGACGAGGTAAAAGTGCCGATCCGTATCAACCCTGAGCAAACCCCGGGCTTGAGACCGGAGATAGTCGAAGGGTTGATTTTATCCTCCGGAGACAGAACGAATGTCGAGTCCCACCAGCACGCGCTCTGTGTTAGCCAGATCTCCGATAATCTTTTTAAGCGGTTCAGGGAGCTTCCTTACCAGTGTAGGTATGGCAATAATCTGGTCACCTTTAGCAAGCAGAGGATTCTTTAAAAGGTCTATCACTTCAATGCAGTATTTACCCGCAAGGTGCTCTTCGCAGATCCTCTTTAAATTAGCAAAGGCCGTAATTGATTTCGGGGTCTGACCGGCTACATACAACCGGAGATTCCAGACCCCTTCCGTAAAATCGGTCTTTGCTTTCTTCCTCTTTCCTGATGAGACAGCTTTCACTTTACCCTCCTTTCTCTCTTTTTTTTCGAGCGCTTCGCCGGACTGCTGAATGTCCCCTCCTTGCGAAGATGCGCCATTTCTAAACGACCTTCTGCCAGAACAGCTTGTCTTTTTCGCTCTCCTTCCGCCATCAAATGCAACTCTTCAGATTCCGCATCAAACTCGGCACGGAGGGCTGCGATTTTTGTTTCCAGGACATTCCTCTTGCACTCCTGCTCGCGGAACCTGCGATCCGCCTCATGCCGGCGTACCAACTCAGCGGCCTTTTCCCTGGCTTCCTGGGAGGCCCTGGCACTGCCGGTTAATACCTCGCCAAGACCGGTATAGATATCGATAAGGTCAATGCCCTGGTTCGTGAGCAGGAACTCCTGAATCTGGTTGGAGTGGGCCATGCCGCGTGACTTCAAAATGTAGATGCCCCGGTTGCGTTCACCATTGAGTTCGATATCCCGGAGGAGAAGCCATGTATCGATCAGAGAGGATATCTCCTCGCTTGTGTGTTCAAGGCTGCCTCCAAAATGGGTGAGGTCGGTAAGGAAAGTAGATATCTTTTTCATTTTCAAATAGTCGATCAGGCGCGTTAATATGGATTTAACCTCCGATGCTTTTCCCGCAGCGCTCAGGTTGCTGATCGGGTCTACAATGAAAACCTGGGGATTGAACTCATTGATCACCTTGTGGAAGGTGACAAGATGCATCTCAAGGCCGTAAAGCGAAGGCCGGGCTGAATGAAACTTGAGAAGCCCCTTCTTCACCCACCGGGCGAGATTCATGCCGATTGAACCCATGTTCCTGATGATCTGGCTGGGCGATTCCTCGAAAGCAAAATAGAGACAGCGCTCACCTCGCCGGCAAGCGGCATCGGCAAAGGCAGCAGACAAACTTGTTTTGCCTGTACCCGCTGTACCTGATACGAGGATGGTACTGCCCCGGTAGTACCCCTTCCCGTCAAGCATGGCATCCAACTTGGGGATGCCAGTGGAGATGCGCTCCGTGGAAACGGGGTAGTCGAGCCCCAGGGAAGTGATTGGCAGGATAGAAACGCCGCTCTCGTCTATCAGGAAAGGATACTCATCGGAGCCGTGAGACGAGCCGCGGTACTTGACAATACGCAGGCGACGGGTAGAAATTTGCTCCTCGATGCGAAAGTCGAGGAAGATCACGCAATCGGCGACGTATTCTTCGAGCCCGTAACGTGTCAGCATCTTGTCGCCGCTTTCCCCCGTGACGATGGCCGTCACACCGCGCTCTTTCAACCAGTGAAAAAGCCGGCGAAGCTCTGCCCGAATGATAGCGGCATTAGACAACCCGGAGAAAAGCGCTTCTATGGTATCCAGGACAACCCGCTTCGCGCCGATGGAATCAATGGCGCTGCCCAGGCGGATGAACAATCCTTCCAGGTCGTATTCACCCGTCTCTTCAACCTCACTTCGCTCGATTTTGACGTGGTCCGTTGCGATGAGACCACGCGACATCATGTCCGGGAGATCAAAACCGAGTGAGACAAAGTTCTTCGCGAGATCCTCCGGCGTCTCCTCGAAGCTCATGAAGACCCCGGGTTCTCCGTAATCCCTGACGCCTCGCATGAGAAACTCCATGGCGAAAAGTGTTTTGCCGGAACCCGCACCGCCGCAGATCAGGGTTGTCCTGCCTCTCGGAAGCCCTCCCTTCGTGATCTCATCGAGACCCCTGATGCCCGTCGGGCATTTTTCAAGAACAGCAACATCATGTTTTGCCTTAACCATCGTAACCTCCCAGCGCCTTTCTTAATCTGAAGTAATGCCTATAAGCAGGTAGGCTCTGCCTTTTTTACAAGCCCGTCTTTTACTGGATTTCGTTCTATGTATCTTATCACCGTCCATAAGTATGGCATTTTTTCTATTATCGTGGAATAAAAGCGACTCTGCCATAGCCTGCCGCTTCTTTTATATTTGCGGTTTATGTATTGTGTGTATACCAGATTTGTCCCGCCTATCCCTCTGGCAAGGGATTCTTCTTGTTCAGGCGTCACAAGTATATGGATGTGGTTTGTCATAGACAGGATGCCCAAATATCCAAACCCAATTTTTTACTATAGCAACGGAGGATCTTTAGATAAAACGCCTTATCTTCGTCATCAAAAAAGACGTCTCCCCCATTGTTTCCATGCTGGGTGATATGGTGCGGATAATTTACAGCGCATACTCTTGCTATTTTTTTTGGCATACAGGGCATACAGAGAAAAAAATCACACCTTAACGTGCATATCGAAAAATATGGGAAGCGCCCCTCCAATCCCCAATAAATATCTCATCAATAATTAAGTATGGTGTCCCCTGAATATTAAGGTCACCTCTGAATCCCAAATGCTTTAATTTTAGATGATAGGGTTGTAGATTTCATTCCGAGAAGTTCCGCCGCACCTCCAGCCCCGGAAATTTTCCAATTTGTTTTAATAAGTGCGGCAAGAATATTTTCCTTTTCCAAAGACTTCAATTCATCGGATGTCATTACCTCACCGGGTTCTCCGGAAGATTTAATACGCTGTGGGAGGTTTGGTGGTTTTTTAATAATATATACTTCCGGCAAATCTAATTTTAACTCCCCACCCCTTGATAAAATAACTGCACGTTCAATAACATTTTGCAGTTCGCGTATATTCCCTGGCCAATCATAACTCTGAAGTTGCAGAATCTGCTCTTTCTTCAGAAATAATTCTTTAAATCCAATACTCCGGCAGTTTTGCTTCAAAAAATGTCTTGCCAGGAGAGGTATATCTTCTTTTCTCTTACGAAGAGGGTCTATTTCAAGAGGAAAGACGCTTAAACGAAAATAAAGATCCTGCCGAAACTGTTTTGATTCCATCTCCTTTTCCAGATTTCTGTTGGTTGCGGCGATAACCCTTACATCAACACGACGAGTCTTTCCCTCTCCGATAATCTCATATTCCCCTTCCTGAAGCACCCGAAGCAATTTGCCTTGTAACTCTATTGGTATTTCTCCCACTTCATCAAGGAAAATAGTTCCTCCGTCAGCAAGTTGAAAACGACCAACCCTGTCCTTAATTGCCCCGGTAAAAGCGCCTTTTATATGTCCAAAAAACTCACTTTCAAAAAGTTCCTTCGGGATTGAAGCACAATTAACTTTAATAAGCGGGTTATTTTTTCGTTTGCTACGTTGATGAATCGCCAGGGCAATAAGTTCTTTTCCGGTACCGGTTTCACCTTTTATGAGAACCGTTGCGTTAGTTGGCGCCACAAGTTCTATTTGTTGGAGTGTTTTTTGTAAGGATGAACCTTGGCCAACAATATCCGCAAATGAATATGCTTCTTTGATTTCATCTCTGAGATACTCATTTTCCAGTTCCAACTGTTGATGTAATTGTTCTATTTCTTCAAATGCTCTTGCATTGGCGATGGCAGCGGCAGCGTTCGAAGCAAAAGTCCTGAGCATGATCAACAATGCCTGATCCAACTCTTTTCTGCTGAAAAGCGCAAGCACACCAAGTGTTTCATTTCGAAACACCAACGGCTGCCCATCAAAACTTGCTATTTTTTCTCTTTGCGCCCATTCAGTGTCCAATAACCAATCCGGATTTTCATAGATATCATTGCGTAAAACAGCATTTCCGGTTCCACCTATATAGCCTATTTTCCCTGAGGCGCTAACATTTTTCCGGGAATACGTGTAAAGGGGAAATCGTTTATAACGTCCTTTAATAGACGTTGGCCATTTTTCACTATAGAGTGATCTTCCATTGCTTGCAACCAGATGCAAACATTTAGTTTGATCCGGACACCCCTTCCGCCAATAACATGTATGACATATGTCACCAGGGGCAATGAGCCAAATCCTGGCAAGCACAACATTAGAGTCTTCAGCAAGCCCATTTACAATATTACGAAAAACCACATCCAATGAACGTTCGTTTGATACGGAAATAGCGATAGATTGGAAGAATTCCAAATTCATATTTTTAATAAACCTTTATTTATCCGAAAACAATGCATTTTCCACACTATCGTTAATACTCCAAAAACATACCGGTTTTTCAATTGGATTATAATATTTTGGATTTGCTTGAACGTCAATTTATTTATGTTTATTAAATCCCGTAAATAATAACGAATTATCGTAAGCACCTACGTATCATGAAGGGCGTTGTTTGTAATCGTATAAGCCGTAATTTGCCTAAACAAAAGGATATACGGATTTTTGATGCCATTGGCACAACGATTGTTATTTAAAAATACAGATTAAGTAATTTTTCAGACAACTCTATTTGTAAAAATCAATTAAGAAAGGGTGTATATGATGATTACAACGACATCGTCTTGCAGAACACTAAAGCTTCTATTCCTGATAATTTCCAGCTTCTTTTTAACGCCAATTGTTATTTACGTATTAATAGCGTTCAGTGTAACCAGCGCAATGTTTTTTTTAATAAAATGCTTAAGTTCGTGAATGAAAGATTTTTATCTTTTAAAATTTGTAAAAATGCTGGGATACTTTTTAACTATTTTCCGATACCGAAAGTCTTTTCTTAAAAAGGTGTAAGTTCTTTTTGTAAGGGGGTGATTGTCGCAATGCCTGATAATATTAGTTTTTGTAAAAAATTTTTGTTGAGATAATTAATTCCACACAGGAATTTTTGTAAAGGAGAAGTATCATGCGTAAATTTTTGAAAGTTACATTGGCATCAGCGTTGATTGGTTGTGGCGTTATAGGTACTGTTTCAAGCCTTATGGTGAAAGAAGCCAAGGCTGTAGAAATTATCACTCACTGGGTACCACACGAAGTTTATGGTATGCCTGGGGAGCCTGATAATAGTGGTAAGGTATTTTTCTCTGGTTTGAAAGCAAAATATATGGGTTACCCAAAAAGATGCACAGAGGTCACCATACCCGGGAAAAATACAGCAAGTTTTGGAAGACATTGCCTGCGTACCGTTATTACATCCCGGATTATATGTACAACAGGGATGAGGTAAGGCCTTCAAACCCGATTAAGGGCACATTTAAGCTGGAGCAGTGTGTTGCTTTTCACTCAGTTATGACTCCCGGCATTGTAAGGGATTATAATAAGAGTGCTCATTCAAAGGCAGAGCCGGCACCAACTGGTTGTGATACCTGCCACGGCAACAACCATCAGAAGTTAACTATGCCTTCATCAAAGGCTTGCGGGACAGCGGAATGTCACGAAACGCAGTACAATGAGCAAGGGCAGGGAGGAATTGGTTCCCACGCATCTTGTTCCAGTTTCGCTCAGGTTGAGTGTGCATGGTCAATTGAAAGGCCACCCGGAGATACAGCGGGTTGTACTTTCTGCCATACCAGCCCTGAAGAAAGGTGCAGCACTTGCCACCAGAGGCATCAGTTTGATCCGGCAGTTGCAAGACGCTCCGAGCAATGCAAGACCTGTCACTGGGGTAAAGATCACAGGGATTGGGAAGCTTATGATATAGGTCTTCATGGTACGGTATATCAGGTTAACAAGTGGGATACGGAACAGTTTGACTTCTCAAAGAAGCTTTCTGATGCTGATTACGTTGGTCCTACCTGCCAGTACTGTCATATGAGGGGCGGGCATCATAACGTGCAGAGAGCAAGTATCGTATATACCAGTATGGGTATGTCGATGGCTGATCGTGGTGCACCACTCTGGAAGGAAAAGAGAGACCGTTGGGTATCTATCTGTGACGACTGTCATTCACCAAGATTCGCCCGCGAGAATTTGCAGGCGATGGACGAGTCTGTTAAAGACGCTAGTTTGAAGTATCGTGAAACATTCAAGGTAGCGGAAGATCTTCTTATTGACGGTGTACTAGACCCCATGCCAAAGGATCTTTGTCCTGATTGGTCAGGTCAGCACATCTGGAGTTTGAAGATTGGCGCGTACCATGATGGAGAAGCTTACGGTGGTAAGACTGGCGAATCCGGAGAGTTTAGAATGTCAAACGTTACTGATGTGGAGAGGCTTTGTTTTGAAAGTGTTGGTTACTTCCAGACATACATTTACAAGGGCATGGCGCACGGCTCCTGGAATGATGCTACCTACTCAGACGGTTCATTCGGTATGGATCGTTGGTTGGTCAACGTAAAGCAGAATGCTTCACGTGCAAGAAGGCTTGCTGCTTTGGAAAAGAAGGTTGGTATTTCATGGCAGCCTGAGCAGTTCTGGAAAACAGGCGAATGGCTGGATCAGTTGACCGGGCCATATATCGTAAAGAATCACCCTGGCAAGACGATCTTCGATCTTTGTCCAGATCCAGGCTGGTTAGACACACATCATGCACCTGCTGAAGAGGTTGAGTACATTGAGAGAAAACTCAAGGAACTCGGCATGGAAGCTGGTACTCATGATGTTAAACAGGATTCTGAATCAAAGTCTGTGAGAGAACATTGATTTGTTAATGAATAAAAAGGAATCTGTGCAAAGTACGCACAGATTCCTTTTTATGTGCTGGCAATTACACAGCACCACACGCTTTTTCACTGCAATGGTAAATTGATGCTGAACATGTTACGGGAAAATAAATGACCACTTCCCATATTTCATTTACACCCGCTTTTTTCCCTTGACTTAGCGGCCTCCCTGTCGAGGTCGCCTCCCTGATAAGTGTGTCTAATTCTTTGTCATCTTTTACCATTAAGTCTTTATACTCCTCCCGTTCCCTTTCATCCAGCCAATCTGTATCGCAAGCATTCTTTTTTATTTTAACCATGGCAGGGTTTTTTATGTAAATTGTAGTGGCAAGACGTGCCTTGCAACTGCGAAGC
Organism: Candidatus Kuenenia sp.; assembly: GCF_027493735.1. Lineage (NCBI taxonomy): Bacteria > Pseudomonadati > Planctomycetota > Candidatus Brocadiia > Candidatus Brocadiales > Candidatus Brocadiaceae > Candidatus Kuenenia > Candidatus Kuenenia sp. The sequence goes on along the minus strand of NZ_JAOSKF010000024.1, from coordinate 198,503 downwards.
TAAATCCAACAATAATGATGCTATTGAATGGTGGATTCACTATCGCTTAATCCACCATATCTTTGAATTTTTTTACAAGATGCTACGTCTAAGTTTATTTGGTACAAAATATCACATTATTTGTAACACTTTAGTAGGGGCGGAGCATTTGCCCGTTTGGGTATGAACTTATTTATAACAATTTATAGCAAATGCTTCGCCCCCTACATTATGCGGCAAACACCACTATTTTTGGAATTTTTCAAAAAACAAAAATGCTAGTTCCCAAGCCGGAGCTTGGGAACTAGCGTTTTTGTTTCATAGAACTAAAGTGTTACCAAAATTTACCCTGCCTTTAAAAAAGACATTTAATGTGAGAATATCAGGTTTATTGATTATGGGTCTTAGCACAAAAAAATCTGGAATACTCCCCCTTTCGAATATGTATATGTGATATGGGAAGTGTCCCTCCAATTTTGTTTGATATTAATTTTATTTTGTGTTATCTTTACGCCCTTGTTGTGCCAAGCACCATATACTTTTGCTTGTGAAACCTATGCCATCATTCATGCCTGGTCTCTTTCCTTTGAAGGGGTGCATTCCCGATTTTTTGTGACTTCCGCCATGTTTTAATAAAACGTACAGTAGTGTTAACCCTGACAGGGTTTCAAACCCTGTCAGGGTTGTTTTGCCCCAACTCCATGAACACTTACAAAAAATCGGGAATGCTCCCCTTCAAAGATTGCATGCCGTTTTCTATGTTGACTGCGTTTTGAACGTCATCTGCGAGGCGTGCGTCCTGATTAAGACGTAAATCTGCCTGATTATAACAAAATAATAAAAAAATATTTTATTGCCACGCTTTGCTTGTTCGTATCCAGCGACGTCAGTGTTTGGTTTGTCACATGTTTCATTTACGGGAGAAATAGTTCTACATGCTAAAAAACTGGAAAAGAGAGTGGTTTTCAAACGTACGGGGTGACCTGCTTGCCGGTATTGTTGTAGCGCTTGCCCTTATCCCAGAGGCAATTGCATTCTCAATTATTGCCGGAGTTGACCCAAAGGTGGGTTTGTACGCCTCATTCTGTATTTCTGTGATCATTTCCTTTGCAGGCGGCCGTACCGGTATGATCTCAGCGGCAACGGGTGCAATGGCGCTGCTCATGGTCACTCTGGTTAAAGAACATGGTCTGGAATACCTTCTTGCGGCAACGCTATTGACGGGCGCCCTCCAAATCATCGCCGGATTTCTCAGATTAGGGAACCTGATGCGTTTTGTGTCAAGTTCCGTAGTGAAGGGTTTCGTCAATGCCCTTGCTATTATGATTTTTATAGCGCAGTTGCCTGAACTTATGCATGTTAATTGGTATGTATATTCATTGGCGGCTGGCGGTTTGTGTATTATCTATCTGTTCCCTTATATACCGGTTTTGGGTAAAATACTGCCTTCTCCCCTTATTTGTATTGTAGCGGTGACGGCAGTATCTGTCGGTATGGGACTGGATGTCCGTACTGTTGGAGATATGGGTAAGCTTCCTGATACGCTCCCCATATTCTTATTGCCGGAAGTCCCGCTGACGTTTGAGACACTGACCATTATTTTCCCATACTCCTTTGCGCTCATGGTAGTGGGTTTGCTGGAATCTATGATGACGGCCACTATTGTTGATGATTTAACCGATTCAAAAAGTGATAAAAACCGGGAGTGCAAGGGGCAGGGCATTGCCAATATCGGAGCAGGGTTGATGGGAGGAATGGCAGGTTGCGCCATGATTGGACAGTCTATTATCGCTATAAAATCGGGCGGACGCGGGCGTCTCGTGGCTTTTGCGGCGGGGGTGTTTTTGTTAAGTATGGTTGTCTTTGCAGGAACATGGGTAAAGCAAATCCCAATGGCCGCCCTGGTGGCAGTAATGATCATGGTATCTATCGGGACATTTTCATGGAGCTCTATCCGAAGCCTGAAAAAAAATCCGCTGTCGTCCAGTATTGTAATGGTATCCACGGTTGCGGCGGTGGTTGCAACACATAATCTTGCTATCGGCGTGCTCATCGGCGTTTTATTGTCGTCATTGTTTTTTGCTAACAAAATCAGTCGTATTTTTGTGGTAAAAAGTCATATCAACAAAGCTTTGCCATGGCGTATTTATAAAGTAATAGGTCAGGTATTTTACGCTTCAGCGGATAGGTTTACCAACTCATTTGACTTTAAGGAAGCGCTGGAACGTGTTACCATTGATTTGTCTGAAGCGCATTTTTGGGATGTCACATCAGTTTACGCACTGGACAAAGTTGTAATTAAATTCAGACGTGAGGGAGTACATGTTGAAATTATTGGCATGAATGAAGCAAGCGCCACGATTGTAGATCAATTCGGAGTGCATGATAAACCCGAAGAAGTCGAGAAATTGCTTGCCGGTCACTAAGGAGAATAACGATGACAAATATCATAACCTGTATTGGCCGCTTCCACGTCTCCGCAGCAGTATGTGATGCCGGGGCGTGGGCCAGCCAGCGCTTAAACGCACATTTGAAATTGCTTCATGTACTCGATAAGTCTGAATATCCCATCAAGAGAGACCTCACCGGAAAAATCGGACTAGGCAGCCAGGAGCATTTACTTGACGAACTAACAGTGCTGGAAGAAAAGCATAGTAAATTGGCGAGAGAGCACGGAAAATACATGCTGGAAGCCGCTGAGCGCCGTGTCAGAGAAGACGGAGCAAAAGATATTTCCACACTTCAGCGACACGGTAGTCTTGTAGAAACCCTGATGGAGCTTGAGGACGAGACGAGACTTCTGGTTATGGGACGCCGGAGTGCGGAACACGATAACGCCGCTCACCCGATTGGCAGTAATCTTGAGAATGTGATACGCACGATACACAAACCTATTCTGATTGTACTATCAAAATTCTCCCCTCCAAACTGCTTCATGATAGCCTTTGATGGCAGCCCGACCGCCCAAAAAGCGCTTGATATGGTGGCCGGAAGCCCGTTGCTGAAAGGCCTGCCCTGTCATCTGATTATGGTATGCAGTGGTACAGATGAACGGAAAGCGCAACTGGAATCAGCATTTGACAAGCTGGTTTCGGCTGGTTTTGACGTGACACAAAAGACGCTCGAAGGCAAGGTAGAGGCGGCGCTTGGTACCTATCAGAAAGAAAATCAAATTGATCTGATGGTAATGGGGGCATATGGACATTCACGTATCAGGCAGTTTCTGGCCGGAAGCAATACAACCGCTATGCTGCGTACGAGCGATATCCCTTTGTTACTGCTCAGATAACTGTTTATATTTTATCCCTGCTTAAGCCGGCATAGTCAGAACCAAACAAGCACGAGACAAAAAATACGACGCACAAAACACGAAGGTAAAAACATCATGCGACCCGAAATGCTTTTAAAACAATTTCAGAAAATGAAAATAGCACATCAACATCAAGAACATAAAAAGGCCGTTACACCAATTGCTGTTAATAGCAGGCAACAAGTCCATGTACACCAATAGCAAGGCAACATTAATCCTGGAATTTGCAAAATATCCACAACCCGGCCATGTTAAAACGCGATTAGCCGCAAAGCTGGGGGACGAAAAGGCATGTCGTATTTACGATTATATGGCGCAAAAAACCCATTATGAACTACTCACCTTGCAGGGTCAAGGCAATGCAAAGGTGATTGTGTACGGAAACGGTGCAGGCCGGAGGCTGATTTCCCGCTGGCTGAAGGATTCATACGATGTATGGCTGCAACCGCAGGGCGATCTCGGCAAGAAATTGAAATACGCATTTCTCAGGGCATTCGAAAATGGATTCCAGACAGTTCTTGCCGTGGGTACGGACTGCCCTGACTTGACGGCCGAGAAGATACAGGATGCAATCGAACAACTCATGCACGCGGACGTTGTAATAATACCATCAGTGGACGGCGGATACGTTTTGATTGGCGCCCGTTCGATGCAAACATGCCTGTTTGAAAATATTGCATGGAGTTCGAATCTGGTACTTGAACAAACCGTGAGGCATGCGCATGAGAATGATCTGTCAATAGCGCAGTTAAGACCGGAGATTGACGTAGATACCCTGGACGATTTGAAAAAGGTTGCATGTAAGGCAATGCCCACGGTATCCATCATTATCCCGGTACTCAACGACAAATATCCTCTGGGAAAAACCCTCGCGACGCTATCCTGCATAAATACTCTGGGGGAGTTTGAAATTATAATAGTTGACGGCGGTTCAACTGATGGTTCTGACAACGTTGCAATTGACTTTAATGCAAGGCTGCTGAGAAGCACACCGGGACGCGCCGGACAGATGAATCTTGGCGTGAGTAATGCCCGTGGACGCTGGTGCTGGTTTCTCCATGCAGATTGCCAGCCTGGCCCGGAAGTAATGGCAAATTTACCATCGTATTTACTTTCCACGCGACTTGTATGGGGATTTTTCCGACAACGGATAACAGACCCCTCTCCCTGGTACCGACTGATAGAAATGGGAAACAGGCTGCGTGGCCGGATATTAGGACTCCCTTATGGCGATCAGGGGATTATAGTTCGAAAGGACATATTCCATAAGTGCGGCGGTTTTGCAGAAACACCCTTTTTAGAAGATGTTGTTTTATCACGCACCCTATCAAAGATATGCCGCCCAAAAGTGGCGCCCGGTGTGATAAAGATGTCACCACGCCACTGGAAATCGCTTGGCCCTTTCATTGCAACTATCAGGAATATGTCTACAGTATTTCGGTTATTAATGCTTAAGCAGTCTCCGGCAGATTTGCTAAAGCGCTTTCAGCAGTGGAGAAAAGAATGAATTTGAGCGAATATGTTTTGCAACACGAGATGGTCATTCGAATAGAATTTTTTTTCGGGATCTTATTGATCATGGCATTGTGGGAACGTTTAGCTCCCAGACGAAGGGCTGACATCCCAAAATTAATACGCTGGATTAATAATCTTGGCGTCGTGTTTCTTAACAGCTTCCTGTTACGCCTGATATTTCCAGGGGCTGCTGTGGGTATGGCGGTATTTGCCGGAGAACATGGTTGGGGACTATTTCATTATTTCCCAGTGCCATACGGTTTGGCGGTTATAGCATCGGTGGTTGCTATGGACTTTGTTATTTACCTGCAACATGTAATATTCCATGCCATTCCTGTTTTATGGAGGATACACCGCATGCACCATGCGGATTTGGATTTTGACGTCACCACCGGCATACGATTTCATCCTTTTGAGATTATTCTATCCATGCTGATTAAGTTTGGCGCGATTGCGGTGATAGGCGTGCCTGTATTCGCGGTAGTGTTATTCGAGGTGCTACTGAATGCGACATCCATGTTCAATCACGGCAACGTCCGTATAATGAGCCGTTTAGATCGTGTATTGCGCTGGATTGTTGTAACGCCGGAAATGCATCGGGTTCACCATTCGTCACGCTATGATGAAACCAACTCTAATTTCGGTTTTAACCTGCCGTTGTGGGATCGATTTCTGGGCACATACCGCGATCAGCCTCGTATGGGACACGAAGGCATGACCATTGGCCTCGAAAATTTCCGGGATACAAAACACTGTGTAATACTGACAGGTATGCTGGCAATCCCATTTATCGGCAAGTTATCCGGCTACACAATTAATCGCCGGAAATAGGGGATCAAACCAATGAAGGCACCCAACGACATTCTCTTTCTAAGGAGAACAGGGTTTTAACTGCGGTTGCTTGCAGCAAGCGCTGCAGCGCCCCGATGGTGAAATTTTTGGATGGTACTCATGAAATATCAGCATACCGTATCGGCGATGCATCTTTACTGGTAACACTCCGCTTTAGTTTTTTTGAAAACGTAAAACTGCTCATTCCCAAGCTCCAGCTTGGTAACGAGCAGTTTTTTTCATAGAACTAAAGTGTTACGAATGCTCTAACTGTAAGTATATTAGTGGTGGGCGCTGTAATTGCTTTTGTATATTTCAGCATGGCGGTCGGCTTCACTATGCATGCCCTGTGAACGATAGAGTTCCTCAAGCACTTTGTGTACATCGTAAAATTCGGGATCAACTTCAAGCGCTTTATTAAGGAAGGATTCGGCGCTTTTAGCATCCCCTTTTTCTATGTAAACAAGTCCGATCAAATAGAGAAAACTTGATATTTCTTCAGTATTTTCCAATGCGTTTTGCCACACAGCAATAGCGTCTTCCAGCTTTCCTAATTTTGTGTAGGCAATCCCAAGGTTATAATGGAATTCTGTTCTCTTAGGATTGATCTTAATGGCCTTTAACCACTCAGCAATCGCCTCCTCAAATTGCCCGTTTTTCGCATAGAGAATGCCCAAATTATACCGGGATTCAACAAGGTCCGGATTTATCGCAACAGCTCTGTTAAAGAGTCTGATCGCCTCATCCGGCCCTCCCTTATGAACATGTACAAGACCTAACCCCTCATAGGCTTCTGCGTTGTTGATATTTATGGCAAGCGCCTTTTCAAATGCGGTGATTGCTTCGTCAGATTTTGCCTTCTTATTTAATACTTTGCCTAGACCTACTAAGGCTTCCTCGGAAGAAGGATTTAGTTCCGTTGCCTTTTTGTATGCGTCCACCGCTTCGTCAAGCATCCCTTTTTTATCAGAAAGAACGGCTAAATTGTAATACACAGCCGGGTCGTTCGGGTTCGCTTCAACAGCCGCTTTTGCCGCTTCTATCTCTTTGTCCGGTCTTGAGGTACCGTGCATGCCCTGTACTTTTCCACCATGCATCGAACTCTCTTTTTGCTGAACGGCTGACGTTAAATCCTTTTCTTCTTTTCCACAACCGATAAAGTGAAAAAGAAATACATGCATCAGGATGAGACAGGTAATATGTTTGATTCTATGTATCATAAATCGTCCTTTTCTTTTGTTATGATGTTGTTTAATAAGTATAATTCAGAAGTACAGACTGGTCAAACAGGCAACTGTTGCCTGCTTCCCGATAATTGTTCCCCGTTTTAATGTAAAAACAGTAATAAGTAGAGATAGGAAATGAAACAGGTATTTTGTGAGGATTGTTCCCTATTTTTGAGACAACAAAATTCATTTGGCCCGGTCTGAGGAGTTTGTGAATAAGCATTGGTCGTTTACTGAAAGATAATTTTCAAAAAGTCATATCTTCGTCATTCATTATATAACGTAACAAACATTCGTCAATCCGAAATTATGGACATGCGGGAAAAATCAGTTATGAAAGAACATCGCGGCCTTGCAAGGGAGTTAAACTTCTTTGATGTTGTTTGCATGGGGTTTAATTGTGTTGTTGGCGCCGGCATTTTTTTGCTGGCGGGGCAACTTGATAGTTTGGTCGGTATTGGTGCTTTATTGGTCTTTCCCCTATGCGGTCTGCTTTGCTTCGCCGTTGCACTGTGCTTTGCGGAAATAGGAAGTATGTATGATAAAACAGGCGGGGCGTATCTTTATACCAAAGACGTCTTTGGACCATTTGCGGGGTTTTTGGTGGGCTGGATAATGTGGCTTGCCTCTATCATTGGCTGGGCGTCGGTTGCCAGTGGTTTCGGACTCTATTGCAACTATTTTCTGCCAAAAGATCAGCAATGGCTGAGTAAGGTTATTATAACGGCGCTTGTGATCGGATTAAGCATAACAAATTACTGCGGGGTAAAGCCTGGCGCAAGAAGTATAAATTTTTTTTCTATAGGAAAATTCACGGCGCTCTTCATTTTTATTGTGGCCGGAATGTTTTTTGTAAAAAGAGAAAATTTTGGACAATTGCACAGCAGCGGAAGTTTTAGTATGGCAACTACGCTGGCGCTCTATGCGTACACGGGATTTGAGTTTCTGGTTGTGCCGGCGGGAGAAATGAAGAATCCTCAAAAACATATCCCGCGTGTAATTATGGTGGTATTCATGATGGTGACTGCCCTGTATGCTCTCATACAATATGTTGCAATGGGGACATATCCTGATTTGGCAGGGTCAGACAAGCCACTGGCAGACGCAGCCTTTTATTTTCTGGGACCTGCAGGGGGGATCATTATTGGTATTGGGGCATTGCTCTCTATTGGTGGAGTGAATGCGGGCATTGCGCTCACCAGCCCGCGAAGCCTTTATGTACTGTCCGCAGACGGATTCTTTCCGCCCGTCTTTGCCAAAATACACCCAAAGTACCACACGCCCTATTTGGCAATAGCGGTAAACACGGTGCTGACGTTATTACTTGGGCTGACAGGGAGTTTTCGCTACTTAATAGCCGCGAGTGTGTTGGTAAGCATATTACAATACGTTCCCACCTGCCTGGCAGTTATTGCACTGAGACGAAAAAGACCCGACCGGAAACGGGGATATAAGATTCCGGGCGGATACGGTATTCCCGTCCTGGCGCTGATTATTTGTGGATGGCTGCTTTGCCATGTGGAGCTGAAAATAATCGGCGCAACGGCTTTGGCAATAGCGGTATCACTGCCGTTTTATTTCAGGGGCAGGTTTTTCCGGAAGAACCCCTGTCCGTACAAAAAGCAACCCTGAAATTTTTGCCTACATAGTGCCGTCAAAAATATTTTCTAACGATTACGATGAAAGATTTTATGGAAATCAGATCAGATAAATCCACAAAAAGGCCAGGATAACAATAATGGCCACGATGCTAAGAAAATATCTCTTTTTGAATAAAGACCTTGAAGGGCGCAGAACGGATGGTTCCGTTTCGGGAAGGTCAAGCCCGTCATACATCGTATCCTCTGACCATCCGGTATTTTCATCTGACCCGCATTCCTGGCAAGCAAGCGCCTTTCGCGGCGTCTGCGACCCGCAATTTGGACAAAAGAAGTATCCATGCATTTTTTCAGACATTATCGTAGGCTTTTTATATCGTGTTCAGGGCAAAATAGCAAAACACCTCTGCGATCGTTCGACTGATCTCACGACGAAGTCTCGGCGTTCTCTGCTGTAACGCTTAACTGTTATGTTTATTTTATCTCAATGGCTTTTTTCAGAACTACTGTAGAGCGGGGAACATCGCTATGTCCCTCTTTTTTTGTGGTAGGCATTTGTTCAATAGCATCAACCACTTCCATGCCTTTTATCACTTTTCCAAAGACACAATATCCCCACCCTGTTGCAGTTTGGCCCTTAAAATCAAGAAAACCATTATCCACCGTATTAATGAAAAACTGTGCAGTGGCAGAGTGCGGGTCCATCGTACGGGCCATTGCTACGGTACCCCTCAAATTTTTGAGTCCGTTATACGCCTCATTTTTAACGGGATCCAGTGTGGTTTTCTTACTCATACCTTCGGTCATACCCCCGCCCTGTATCATAAATCCCTTTATTACACGATGAAAGATTGTGCCGTTGTAAAAACCATCCCGGACATATTTGAGAAAATTTTCTACCGTCTCCGGGGCTTTTTCGGGATAAAGCTCTAGAACTATTTCTCCCTGATTGGTTTCGAGCAAAACTTTCGGATAAACCGTATTTGCCCGGGCATTTTGTATGAAGCAGGTTATTGCAATGGCAGCACAAATAAGTATTGTTTTCAAATCATTCTCCTCTCACTCAAGATGTTATTCAGAATAAATACATTATCACAATTTTTCAAAAAACGAACCTGTTACCGGCGTTTATTCTTTCAACCAGTATGCCAACTCATTTGTGACTTGTTCGTGGTCTCCGATATTGAGTTCAATCATTTTTCTCAAATGTGTTATGGTGTCAATATCTTCGCTTACAAATTTAAAACCAAAGTGGCCTGAATGAATATGGACAGGTTTTGCTTCAAAATTTAAATTAACATTCGACGAAGGAAGGTGGATTATTATTTCACATTTCTCACCTTTTATGAGGGGAATATTTTCTTTAAATTGCAGCAATGCGCCCTTCAGAGAGATGTCAAGCAGCTCTCCTCTGTATGTTTTGTCCTGATATTTTAATTGCGTATGCGCCACAAAATTAATGCGGCTGAAATGTCTTTTACCATCCATTGCTATTTCCTACCCTGAAAAATGTTTCAAACCATCCATACCTGTTTAACCGGTGGAAAAAAGAATAACACCATTAAATATTTTGTCAAAAAGCACGCACTGACGAATAGAAGTGTGCAAATAAATAACTTTCAAGGTACTACATCGCAAAGGCTGCAAATAAAGCCTCTATAGATATCCCTGCAATAGTGCTGTCTTTATATTTTTCTTCAATTTTTCGTCGTCCGTCCTGCAAATGTTTTGAATTCAGCCCAAGATCATTTGCCGTATACGCCTCTAAATACGCCGACAGGTCATCGGCAATCTTGATAAATTCTCCATCTATCGGGGCATAACCATCGCTATTGTATTTCTCATTTATCTTTTCGGTGGTAACATGCTTCACCCTTCCCTTTATTTTAATCTTGCTTTCATACTCATTCCGGGTGAAATATTTTATCTCCTCAAACCATCCCTCTTCTAACAATGGAGAGATCTCCTTTTCTGCCAACTCTTCTTCGATTTTACTGATGGCCTCCGGCATACCTTCCACAGACCTTTTAATCGGGGATAATATGTCCCTTGTCATTGCTTCAGGCAGATCATGAAACAACGCGCTGAAAAAATTATTATATAATCTTTTAGAACAGGCATTTACCTCTCTTGCAAAAAGATAACAAAATATTGCCACCAAAAGCATGTGTCCCAGTACGGATGTTTTTGGCAACCGGGGCGTTTGGCTCCATCGTATTTGAAACCGTAACTGTCCGCAGAGATCAACAAAGTTTAATATTTTCCCTTTGCAAATAATCTTTCGCATCCCGGCAAGATCCAGGAAGGGTTCCAGATCGTTTTTTAAAACCCTTTCAATTTCTTCTATTTTATAACCGGAAGGATGTACCTTCTGAATTATCTGAAATTCCCAGAAACTCGAATAAATATGAGACGCCTCCAATATTTTTTTTGTTAAATCATCGCCCTTGTTTGTATCAAACAAATAGTGCTTTAGTTCGGCATTCATTTCTTTTGGCAGTCCTTCAAACATTGGTTTGAGTTGTTCATAAACCCATTTGTTGAGCTGCCGGAAGACGTCCGGGTGTAGTTTTTTGATTTTCCTGTATATCGGAGATTTTATATCGGAGATAACAATGCGCCGTAATAGTTCAAATATCCCCCCCGTTATTATGGTATCCCAGTTAACCTGCCGCCCTTTTTCTTCTTCATACTTACCAAGACAATAAGCGATGATCATTTTATGCGCATGTTTATCCATCTCCGTTAACTCTACAGGACGTATCATATCGTTCCATCTCTGCATGGAAAAGGCTTCAAATAATTGTAGCGCCAGCTCACGCCTCAGCACCTTTTTAGTCTCCCGTTATATGCACGTAGAACCGTCAAAACGATAGAAAACACGTATAAAATGTTCCTCTCAGTGTTTAATAACCTTAATAAATGCATCTTCCCTTAAGTCGAGAATATATTTTTTCTTTAATCTTCCAATCTCTTCACGGTACAACTTCTTATATATTTCATCCTGCACGTCTTCAAATTTTTTTACTACTTCCGGTCTGATGAGTTCCACTTTGAAAATATGATATCCGACAGGAGACTCTGTTATCTTGCTGTACTCATTATCCTTCAGACTATTAACAACATCCCGGAGTTCTTTCCTCAACCCTTGTATCTCGTCAAAACTCCATTCGCCTCCTTTTTCAGCGTTGGGGCCTTCTGAATATGACCGTGCTACTGATGAAAAATCTTCCCCTGTGGAAAGAAGCGTCATGATTTTTTCAGCAAAGGCATATGTCTTTGCTTTGTCATTGTCGTGTGTGGAAAATTTGATCATTATGTGCCGCAGTTTTATTTCTTTTTTCTGGCAGAATTCATCCATGTTTTCCATATAATAGCGTCTTAATAGCTTTGGCGGGACTTTTACCTTATTATTAACGTTTTCTTTGATTATTTTATCAATCATAATATCTTCTTTAAGCTCAGTTTTCCTTTCTATAGGATTTATTCCCTGAGACTCTGCTATTTCATAGAACTTTGATAAGGAACCAACATTTTCGACGGCGCCTTTCAAAAAATAATCCAGTTCTTTCTGAACCTCATCCATCATTGATATATCCGTACCAAATACCTTCTGCGCTTCTTTCACCAACAGTTTCCTGTCTATTAATTCTTCAAGGGTATATTCCAGAATTTTCTCAATATTTTTTGCGAATTCCTCCTCGCTATATTTACTCCTTGCCTCCCTTATGGCTGCTGCCGAACGTTTAATGACTTCATCCTGGGTTATTATCGCCTCATCAACGACCGCCCGAATAAACCCAAGATTGTTTTTGTTCAGGACATCTTCTCCGCAAAACAGGTATGAACAGGAAAGCATTACCGGAAATAACAAGGCATAATAAATGTATTTTCTTAACATGTATTTCTCTTTTGTAAATTTTTTTCCGCAAATAAAACAGAAACCAAAACACTCGCCTTCTTTTTTCAGGGCCTTAATTATCGTAACTATTCATCGTAAACGATACACGGCTCGTTCCCAAACATATACTTCACTATGTTCAGTACAAGGTTTGGTAACGAGTTGCGCTCTGATCTCCGGTAGTTTAATAAATTACGCTGAATAGTTACTAATTATCTTTCTATCTCATAAGATTTTATCAGTAATTGCAAGTGATTCAAACAATTTAATTTTGCTATACGCTAATTTATGTCAGGGACGGTCAAAACCCAGCACTCCAGATATGTGGAAATTCGTAACACTTTAGTTTTTTGATAAAATCTACTAACGTTTATACCCGACTTGCCCTGTTCGGAAGTGTATTAGCTTGACATTAACTATTTCATTTTCTATAATCCTTTAAATGCTTGATATTTAAGGGATTCTGATTATTTTTGTTAATTTTTTCGATAGGAAAATTTTTTGCTATGGGATCAAATACCTGTCTTGTTGGTTTGCAGTGGGGTGATGAAGGGAAAGGCAAGATTATAGATATACTTACTGAATCGTTTGATATCATTGTTCGTTATCAGGGCGGTAGCAATGCCGGGCATACGATTGTTATTGATGGTGAAAAATTTGTATTACATCTTATTCCTTCCGGCATCCTCAGAAAAAACAAAAGTTGCATCATAGGCAATGGAGTCGTCCTTGATCCCCTCCAGTTACTCCAGGAAATCGATGAGTTACGGGGAAAAAATATAGCGATCGGCGGGAATCTGCATATCAGCGAGTTGGCACATCTTGTGTTTCCCTATCATAAAAAATTGGATGAATATTCAGAAGGTGAAAAGGGGGGAGAGAAAATAGGCACAACCCGAAGGGGGATTGGTCCCTGCTATGCGGATAAAATGGCACGAAGCGGAATCAGGGTATCGGATCTTTTTTGCCCGGAATATTTTAAACAAAGATTAAAACAGGTCGTAGATGAAAAAAACAGGATTTTCGTACATTTGCATGGCGCAGATGAATTGTCATGGGAGGCGATTTATGACGAATACCTTGGCTATGCGGAACGCATAAAACCGTTTGTTTGTCAAACGATTGAGTTTATGGATAAAGCAATAAAGGCAAAAAAGAGAATCCTGTTTGAAGGAGCGCAGGGTGCATTGCTTGATGTAGATTTTGGGACATATCCCTTTGTAACGTCTTCAACCGTCGTTGCAAGCGGCGCCGCTTCAGGCGCAGGTATTTCCCCCAGGCATATTCATAAGGTTCTGGGGGTAATGAAAGCCTATACTACAAGAGTAGGTAATGGTCCGTTCCCTACAGAGTTAACGGATAAAACAGGTGAACATTTGAGGGAAAAGGGCGGCGAATACGGTGCTACTACGGGAAGACCAAGGCGCTGTGGGTGGTTTGACGCGGTATCCGCTAAGCATTCGATAATGGTAAATGGCGCGGATAGCGTTGTTATGACTAAATTGGATGTATTGGATAACCAGAAAACAATAAAGATTTGTGTGGGGTATAAAATAGACGGCAAAGAGCATAAATACTTTCCCGCTGATTTGGTTGCAAGGAAAGAATATGAGCCTATTTATGAGGAATTGCCTGGCTGGCAGGAAGATACCTCCAAAATGCGTAATGTAAAAGACATTCCGTCCCGGACGTCAGATTACATAAAAAGACTTGAAAAGATTTTAGACGTGAAAATTGAAATGCTTTCTGTTGGCCCGGATCGTGGACAAATAATCAATTTAGTATGAAGAAAAACGGATCACTGCCTGAGCATATTGCAATTATCATGGATGGAAATGGCCGGTGGGCGCGGCAAAAGAAATTGTTACGGATTAAGGGACACGAGACGGGCGCCAAAGCTGTTCGTGAGATTACACGTGAGTGTGCAAAAAAACATATAAAACAGCTTACGCTGTATGCCTTTTCTCAGGAAAACTGGAAGAGGCCTAAAAGGGAAATAGATTTATTAATGAAACTCCTTAAGAATTTCCTTATTGGCGAACGGGAAGAAATCCAGAAAAACAATATCCGCCTGACAGCCATCGGCAGAATCAAAGAATTACCGGAATTTGTCCAGAGGGAACTCTCGGTTTCAATAGAAGAGAGCAAGATGAATACCGGAATGGTTCTTTGCCTTGCGCTAAATTATGGAGGGCGGACAGAAATAATCGATGCGACAAAAAAAATTGTTGCGGAATTGAAAAAGGGGAAACTGAAGATAGATGAAATTACAGAAGAGTCTTTTAAAAAATATTTATACATGCCCAATATGCCAGATCCGGATTTGCTGATAAGAACCGGCGGAGAAATGCGCATTAGTAATTTTTTATTATGGGAAATATCTTATGCGGAGCTGTGGGTAACAGACACGTATTGGCCTGATTTTAAAAAGCCACACCTTGAGGAAGCTCTTTTAGCATATGCGAACAGAGAGCGCAGATACGGGGGTTTAAAAGAGTGAGCACGCTTAAAACAAGGGTAACGCTTGGTGTAATTTTATTTGCGGTGTTTTTTGGAGTAATGAGCCTTGACGTCATGTTTTCCACAGACATTGGGTTCGGCTGTATTGCAATGGTTGCGGCAGGGATGGGATTGTATGAGTTTTACACTATTGCGGGTAAATGCGGATTTCGTCCATTTCGCGTAGCCGGCATCGGCATCGGGATATGGCTGTTTGTAAGCTATTGGGTATCCATACATGGGGACGCCGGCGCAGAGTCCCAATTTTTCAGAAAAGATATTGTTCTCGTACTCATTTTTTTGCTATTGCTCCTACAGGCGGTCACACGCGGCGCAAAAGATGCGATTAAAAATATTTCCGTAACGGTCTTTGGCATTTTTTATGTTCCTTTTCTGCTTGGTTTTGCGATTGCTTTACGCCATTTTCCCAATGGAACATGTGTGGTGATAATGGCCCTGTTGGTTTCAAAATTTGGAGACATTGGCGGGTATTTGTTGGGCAGGAAGTATGGAAAGCATAAGCTTGCAAGGAGTATAAGCCCCAATAAAACGGTTGAAGGGGCTTGCTTCTCTGTCATATGTAGCATTTTAGTAGTAGTGATATTTAATAGTATTCCGCAAACCAGGGTAATCAGCCTGCCATGGTCGGTTTTATTTGGAGCAGTTGTGGGTTCTTTCGCTATTTTAGGCGACCTGGCAGAGTCATTGATAAAAAGAGATGCGAATGTTAAGGACTCGGGGAATCTGGTGCCCTCCTTTGGCGGCGTATTGGATATTATTGATTGTTTGCTGGTAAGTCTGCCGGTGACATATTATTTTTTACTTTTTTTTAAGTTAATCTAAGCATGAATCAAGGAGTTGAAACACAAAAATACGTTGCAATAAAGGAAAATATACAGGAATTTTTACCCGCTAAAGATGCAATAATCCTTGAAAATGATGATGAAGCGTCCCTTTTATATGGAAACCATGATAAAAATTTGCGCCTGATAAGGGATGCTTTTCGGGTAAAATTAGTAGCACGTAACGGGGTATTGAAGATGGCGGGCGAAAAAGAGGGTGTCGAAGCAGCTAGAACGTCCTTAATTAAATTGCTTGAAATAATTAGATTCACGGGGAATCTGGGAGTGAAGGACGTGGAGCAGACCATTATGGATGTACAAAATTATGATGAAGGGGCACCCGCACAAGCAATCAATCTTTTCCAAAAAGAGATGTTCACAAGGCCCAAGACAGAGGGGCAGGCAAATTATATTGCGGCCATCAGAAACAATGATCTTGTTTTTTGCATTGGACCTGCCGGAACAGGAAAGACCTACCTGGCGGTGGCGATGGCGCTTTCTTTTCTCAAAAGCGGAGACGTAAAAAGGATTGTGCTTGCAAGGCCTGCGGTAGAGGCAGGAGAAAAACTTGGATATCTGCCGGGAGATATCAAAGACAAGGTAAGTCCTTATTTGCGGCCGCTGTATGACGCTTTAGCGGATATGATGGACGTCGGGCAGGTGAAAAAATATCTGGACAGCGATCTGATAGAGATCCTGCCGCTTGCATATATGCGCGGGAGAACCTTAAACAGCGCCTTTATTATTCTGGATGAGGCGCAAAATTGTACGGTAAAGCAGATGAAGACATTTTTAACAAGGCTTGGTACGAAATCAAAGGTTGTCGTTACCGGGGATATCACACAAGTTGATTTGCCGGGCGGGGAGTTATCGGGTTTGATTGATGCCCAGGAAAGATTTATGAATGTAGACAATATAGCATTCGTATATCTTGCCAAATCCGATATTGTCCGCCATAAGCTGGTTCGGGATATTGTTGCGGCATATGAATTATAGTATTTATAAGGTAAAAAATCTTTTTGGTTGCGGCTATGCTGCGCTATGATAGAAGAAAAAGGTTCTCATGAAGCTGGAAGTTGTAAACCGGCAGAAATCCTATGCTATCGATGAAAAACGCATAGTAAAATTGATAAAAAGGGTGTTAAAAAGTGAAAACAAAGACGCCAGCCTTAGCATTGTCGTCACTGATAACAAGGAAATAAGGAGATTAAACAAAGCTTTTCTGGGGCATGATTATGCAACGGATGTTTTGAGTTTTATTTATGATGCATCGGAAAATCATGTCGCTGGAGAAATCATTGTATCCGCAGAGATGGCATATAAAGTTGCAAAGGAACATTGCCATGATGCGGAAGGAGAAATAGCCCTGTATCTCATACATGGCTTGCTGCATTTAATTGGTTATAATGATAAAAAAAAAGGTGATGCAAAAGTCATGCATCGGAGGGAAAAGGAATTATTGTCAAAGCTTGGGTACAATATTTCTGTCCCGGATTAATTAACATACCATAATATGTCCATCTTAAAAACAGATGCAATTACCTTGGGAAGGACAGATTATAGCGATTCAAGCCAAATCATCATTTTCTATACCAGGGATTACGGGAAGATAAATACCATTGCAAAAGGCTTCAAGCGCTCTTCAGGCAAGTACAACTCAAAAGCAATCGATCTTTTAACGCACTACCGGATTCTCTTTATTAAAAAGGAACATTCTACCCTCCATACCCTCACCGATGCGGTATTGCAAAACAACTATCCCGCATTCCGGCATGACCTTGATAAGTATTTCAGGGCTTCCTGTATGGCAGAACTTGTCAACGAATTTACAGAAAAAAACGACCCCAACGAGCCGCTTTTTGATTTATTTCTTAATACGCTAAATCACATTGCCACTGACACAAACACCACAATATGGTTATTGGCCTTTGAGTTAAAAATGCTAAACATTTTGGGATATTTACCGGAATGGGAGCATTGCATTCATTGTAAAAAGAAAATACCCCACCATGAGATGGTTACTTTTAATGCAGTGGAAGGCGGCGCGAGATGTGTGGGGTGCCCTGGAGAATTGAAAAACGGAATGCTGATTTCTGCAGGCGCTATGTTTATTGCAGGTAGGTTGGCGAACCTTAATTTGCATCGGTTGGAACGTGTCCGGGTACAATTATCTATTTGTGTTGAAATAGAAAAGGTGCTGAGATATTATATTGTTTCGTTGTTGAAAAAAGAGTTAAACTCGTGGAAATATGTTAACTTTTCCCCGCAAGAAGGCATAAAAATATGAAATTGCGCTCAGGTTTTTTCCCAATAATAGTGCTTGCTGTTACATTTTTAATATCAACGGCGTCTTACGGAAAATGGGTCTGGAACAAAGATACCGGGTGGATGCAGCCGCCGACTGGCGACGTCGGATCGCCGGAACAGCGCTATAAAAATGCACTGTTCATGCTGGTGGAACAAAAATATGTTAGCGCCATAAAAGAGTTTAAACTAATTATTGACGGTTATCCGGACTCAGCGTATGCGGAGCTTTCTCAGATAAACATAGGATGGGCCTATTATCTCAATGGAGATTATAACCGGGCATTAAAGGCATATGATACGGTTTTGAGGGAATATCCGGGAACAAAGAGGACAAAAGAGGTGCATGAGAAGGTGTTTCAGGTAGGTATTGCGCAAATGGAGATGGATGAGAATGCCGCGATAAGGGTATTTGAAAAGATTATTGAAAATCACCCGATGGGACCTATTGCCCCTGAATCGCAAATTAAAATAGCAGATTGCTATTTCAAGCTGGGATATTATGAAGATGCGGTGGATGCCTATAAGAAATTTATGGAAAGCTATCCAAGAAATGAATGGATTCCCTATGTGCAGTATCAAATACCACTTTCAAAATTTTACTTCGA
Organism: Candidatus Kuenenia sp.; assembly: GCF_027493735.1. NCBI lineage: Bacteria > Pseudomonadati > Planctomycetota > Candidatus Brocadiia > Candidatus Brocadiales > Candidatus Brocadiaceae > Candidatus Kuenenia > Candidatus Kuenenia sp. Next base: position 179,890 of record NZ_JAOSKF010000024.1, on the reverse strand, counting down.
AAAACAGCAGGAGCGCAACTATGGTTTGCTTGTATCCGCAAGGGAAGGTTTTGAGGAATATCTCGTAACAAATCCCCATGGGGTGTATGTTGAAGACGCCAGCAGAATGATAGAAGAAATAAGGGTTATTGAAGCAAGGCGTGAGTTTGAAATTGGCGAGTTTTATTTGAGGAGAAAAACCCCGTCTTCCGCGTCAATTTATTTTAAATATGTTATAAAAGATTTTCCTGATACTATTTGGGCGGAAAGGGCTATGGAAAGATTGGAATTTCTCAGGATGATTGAAGCGATAAAATAACCCTATGAGAAAAAGATAAAATATTATGCCAAAGTGTTTTTATAAAATGACAATACCCTGTGTTTTTAAAAGAAGGCATTACACCCTTTCTGCTCTGGTGTTTCCAATGATCTTCTTTTTTATAACGGGATGCGGTTACAGCTCAAAGTCATTGCTTCGTTCAAATGTTCGAAGCATCTATGTCCCCATTTTTGATAATGATACCTTTCGCAGAGGATACGAATTCGATTTAACCAGGGCAGTACGCGACCAACTGTTGTTAAGAACAAATTTGCGTATTGTTGACAAAGATGAAGCAGATTCCATTCTGTTTGGAAAAATTTCAAGTGTAAATGAAAATGTATTAATTGAGGACAGAAAAGACAATATTGTGGAAAGTAGGGTAACTATCAGGGCGGACATTCGATGGGTTGATACACGGACGGGAAGGGCAATCGTTGAACGGAAGAATATAAAAGGCACGACAGAGTTTATTGTTTTAAGAAATGAAACACTCACTTCTTCCAGTAACGAATCATTTGTAAAATTGGCGCAAAGTATTGTGGAATCAATGGAGGAAGATTGGTGGTAACACAGCAGTAATTTCTTCGCACTTTTGGCAAAATATTTAATGGCTCCTTATGCAATCTACAATCAGCCGTCGGCAGTTGGCAAATTGCAGATTGAGGACTGGGGATTGTTTTCAGGTTTGTCAGATTTAGGATTTTACCGTTTAATGTACGGGAGTGTTTTATAATCATGTTGTTTATGTAATACTGTACCACCAGATTAAATGCAGGAAGATACGAACGGAAGCATTCAGGAAAATTCAGGCAACGGGCATTTTGAAATTGATTACCCTCGGGGAAAGTTGTGCCTGGGCAGGAAAACGCTCGTTATGGGTGTCTTGAATATAACGCCCGACTCCTTTTATGATGGCAATAAGCATTTTGTTCACGAAGATGCAATTGAATATGCGCATAAGATGGTAGCTGAAGGAGCGGATATTATTGATGTTGGTGGCGAATCTACCAGACCTGGGGCGAGTCCGATATCTGAGGAAGAAGAATTAAAGAGAGTGATTCCGCTGATAAAGATACTATCAAAAGAGATCAATAAACCTATCTCCATCGATACATACAAGGCAGTTGTAGCAAAGAGATCAATTGAAGAGGGTGCGTCAATGGTAAATGATATTGGCGGATTGATTGACGACAAAAACATGTCAAAGGTAATTGCCGGGGCAAGAGTGCCTGTTATCATAATGCATAAAAAAGGGTCTCCTGTGACAATGCAAAAAAATCCCATATGTAAAGATCTGTTTCCGGAAATAATGTCCTGTTTGAAGAGATCCATTTCTACCGCAATGGAAGCAGGAATTGAGAAAAGTAAAATAATTTTGGATCCGGGGATAGGTTTTGGCAAGACTATGCAGCAAAATCTTGAAATACTGAAAAAGCTATACGAGTTTAAGGGAATGGGATATCCTTTGTTAATAGGCACATCACGGAAAAATTTTATTGGAGCGCTATTGAATGTTTCGGCACAGGAGCGGTTATACGGAACGCTTGCCACCCTTGCCGTGTCAATTATGAATGGCGCAAATATCATACGGGTACATGATGTGAAAGCTGCTGTCCATGTGGCAACAATATGCGATGCGATAAGGAATGCTTAAGATGTTAGAAAACCTGTCAGTATTATTCGGAGATATCAGCGGGCGTATGATTCTACGGTCAGCGGGGGAGATATTTCTTATTTATATAATGCTTTATGCCGTTCTCAGAATCATGCAGGGTACTAGTGGTACAAGCATTTTAAGAGGTGTGGCGTTTATTATTGTTTTAATCTCCGTAGGTATATTGTTTTTTATAAGGAAACTGCAATTATATACAATCAATTGGCTGGTAACGGAATTTGTGCCGGTGTTTATTGTGCCAATGATTATTTTATTTCAACCGGAATTCCGGCGTGCATTGTTTAGGCTTGGTCAGAGCCCTGTTTTCAGCGTAATGGCAAAACCTGATTACCGGGTAGTTGATGAAATACTTAAGGCTGTCGGGATTTTATCAAAAAAGAGAATAGGCGCTCTTATTGCTATAGAAAGGGAAGCAGGCCTGAACAACTTTGCAGAAACCGGGATTAAACTAAATGCTGATGCCACCAGTGAACTGCTATGTTCTATCTTCTGGCCAGGTTCTCCATTGCACGATGGTGCGGTGATTATTCAGGAGCAGAAAATAAGCGCTGCCGGATGTTTGTTGCCGCTTACCGGAAATAAAGAATTATCAAAAGAGGTGGGAACACGTCACAGGGCGGCTGTCGGGCTTACAGAGGAAACGGACGCAATTGTGATTGTGGTATCTGAGGAGACGGGCAATGTGTCTGTGACATACAAAGGGACATTGAACCGTGGGGTTGATGACAAAGAATTGAAAAAGATTCTGAATGAACTATCCTCTGAAAAGTTTAGCCTTTCCAGGACTAAATAGTCGTGATTAAAGAAATAATTACCGGCAATCTTCTCACAAAATTTATGGCATTAGTGATGGCAATCGCCCTCTGGCTGTATGCAATTAACAGGCATACGGAAGATTTGACAGAGGTTGTGAGGCTATCAGTTTCTGTCCCAACAGGAATTACGGTGCTTGAGCAAAGTGCGGAAGATATTGTGGTGCATCTCAGAGGCCCTCAAAATGTGATTGAAACTACGAAGGGTCTGATCAAAGACCAAAAAGTTCATGCAAAATACGTTATCCAGGAATCTCCGGAGGGAATTGAGGATCAAATCAAACAGACGGTAATTATTGGCAGAGAACATCTCGGCCTGCCTAATTCCGTCAAATTAATATCCGTTTACCCTGAAAAAGTAAGCATCTTACTGGGAAAATTGCAAAAAAAAAGGCTTAAGGTTAATTTGCAAAAAAAGGGGGAGCCTGCTATCGGATATACCATTGCGAATGAATTTGTTTTTCCCGCCGAGGTAGAAGTTGAAGGCCCTTTGAATGCTTTAAAAGAGGTTGTCTCCATCAACACGATACCAGTCGATATTGGAGGTATTACCGTTGAACAAAACCGCACCTTTCCCTGGCGAATTGAGATTGATCAAAAAGTAACCGTTAAACATGGAGATAAAAGCATTACGGTACCAGTTGTCTGCGATCAGGATATACGCATGTGGCTGCAAGTGGTGGAAAAACAGGAAACCAGGGTTATAGAAAAGTTAAAAATAAAAATACTGATGCCGGATAATTATCCGTATGTTATTAAATTGAGAGATGAGTACGTCAATATAAAAATAAAAGGTTCAAAGCTTTTGCTGGAAAAGCTGAATCCGGAGGATATCTTGCCCTATGTTGATGTTACTTCATTAAAACCCCCGGGACCCTACAAACAGCCGATTAAATGCCATTTAAGCAAAAACCTTGAAATTGTTGATAAATTGCCCGATGCCCACCTTGATATCAGGGAAAGGGAGAACCCTTCAGAAAGCGGAAAACAATGATAAAGTTAGGCGTAAACATCGACCACGTTGCTACCCTCCGTCAGGCAAGAAAGACGTATGAACCAGATCCTGTGACTGCCGCCTCTTTTGCAATTCTTGGCGGCGCCGATATTATTACCGTTCATTTGAGAGAAGACAGAAGGCACATACAAGACCGGGATATACTATTACTCAGGGAAACGGTTTTTACCAAACTAAACCTTGAGATGTCCATTGCGGATGAAATTGTAGACATAGCAATTAAAACAAAACCCGAACAGGTCGCCCTCGTACCTGAAAAAAGGCAAGAGGTTACCACCGAGGGCGGACTTGATGTGGCGTCACAAAAAAGTGTTATTGGCAGGGTGGTAAAACGACTTGCCGATGCAGGCATATTGATAAGTCTTTTTATAGATCCTGAAGAAGAACAGATTATTGCTGCAAAAGAGGTTGGGTCACAGTTTATAGAACTGCATACAGGTAATTACGCAAATGCGAAGGATGTGAACTTAAGGGCGAAATGGACGGAAAAACTCAGACAAGGCATTAAGATTGCGCATGGTTTAGGTTTAAGGGTAAATGCAGGGCATGGGTTAACTTATCAAAATGTTGGACATATCGTGGAATCACTGGATGTAGAAGAGTTGCATATCGGGCATAGCATCGTTTCCCGATCTGTTTTTGTCGGAATAAAAAAAGCCGTGCAGGAAATGAAGGATTTGATTTTCAGGCACAGTATGGCAAAGCCGGGGACTTCGTTGGACTAACCTGTAATTTATATAGGAATTTTCGCCGAAGGCCTGACTTAAATAAACGATTGCATTTCAAAAGGTAGAAAGCGTTATTTCTTGCGTACCATAATTGTGTTTTTGTTATTTCTGAAAAAGGAGCTTGATTATGTTTAAAGGTTCCCTTGTGGCCTTGGTAACCCCCTTTAATAATGGGCAAGTTGATTATAAAAAATTAAAAGAGCTTGTTGAATTTCATATTGAGAACGGAACAAATGGAATCGTTCCCTGCGGCACAACCGGCGAGGCCGCAACGCTTTCTTTTGAAGAACATGAACAGGTGGTAAGCGAGGTGGTAAATTATGTATCCGGCAGAATACCCGTTATCGCGGGAGCGGGTTCGAACAATACCAAAGAAGCCATCCATTTGACAAAACATGCCAGAAAAACAGGGGCAGACGGCGCGTTGGTCATTACTCCTTATTATAATAAACCGACCCCTGAAGGGCTTTACCGGCATTATAAAGCAATAGCAGAAGAGGTTGATATTCCCATTGTAATATATAATGTACCTTCCAGGACGGGTATTTCTATTTTGCCCGAAACCGTGGCAAGGCTTGCTGAAATGAAAAACATTGTTGCAATAAAAGATGCTAGCGGAAATATCGATCAGGCAACTAAAATATCGCAACTGTGCAATATAACAGTTCTTTCCGGAGAAGATTCCCTTATCCTCCCTATTATGTCCGTGGGAGGGAAAGGGGTAATATCGGTAACCGCCAATATAGCCCCGTCCGATACCGCCGCTCTCGTCAGGCATTGCTTAGAAGGCAATTTCGGAAAGGCGTTGGAATACCACTACAAGCTCTTTCCGTTATGCAAAGGGATGTTTATCGAGACAAATCCCATTCCTGTCAAGACGGCTATGAAATTATTAGGGAGGCTAAACGGTGAGATGCGTTTGCCACTGTGCGAGATAACGAAAGAAAATGAGGAAAGACTAAAGACTGTATTAGAAGATTATGGATTATTGTCATAAAGGAGCTTTTTTTGATAGATAAGGAAAAAATTCAGGCTGCTATACGTTTATTTATAGAAGGCATCGGAGAAGATCCCAACCGTGAAGGATTGCAGGAAACACCTGAAAGGGTTGCCGAAATGTGCGAAGAGATATTTGCAGGTATCGGGCAGGATTCTCACTCTGTAATTAAGGTATTAAAATCTGAAAAATACGACGAAATAGTTCTTTTAAAAGACATACCTTTTTATTCCATGTGTGAACACCACCTCCTTCCTTTCAGCGGAGTTTCCCATGTTGCCTATATCCCCCAGGGGAACAGGGTAACAGGCATCAGTAAGCTTGCCAGAGTGGTTAATATTGAAGCAAGGCGGCCACAGGTACAGGAAAGGCTTACGACAGATATTGCCGAATCTATCATGAAGGCATTAAAACCCAAGGGTGTTCTCGTCATTATTGAAGCAGAGCATCTCTGCATGACCATGCGAGGAATAAAAAAACCCGGCACAAAGGTGCTGACCTCCGTGGTAAGGGGCATATTTCGCGATAACCCCGCCACCCGTGCAGAAGTTATGGCATTAATCAAGGGACATTAAAAATCCGTAATATTTTAGTTTTTTGAAAAAGCAGAATGCTCTTTCCCAAGTTCCGCAAACTGGGTCAAATGTTCAATATTCAATTCTCAAATTGTTGCTCATTTGCCTCTATTCTTTTACATTGAATATTAATTTTTAAAAAGGTACTATGGCTCAATCCTCACAGATACAAATATCAATTCCGGGGCATTGCTTCCCGTAAAATTCATTTGATGTAAATGACAATGTTAAGGAAAAATTTTAATAGTTAATCGGTATATTATGCGAAGAAGAAATATATTTGACAAAATAGCGGCCGTCGTGCGTGGAACAGAGAAAAGATTTACAAAAAAACTGGACATATTTACGGCACTTTATCGTTTGCTCATCGTGTCAGCCCTTTTTTTTTGCAACGGAAAGATGGTCTTCGGAGAGGCAAAAAACGTGGACGAAAAATGGCCCCAGGCGGCATCGTCTTCATCAGTTGAAATGCATTCAAATCTGAAGTTTATGAATATCGGCCTGAAAGACAGCATTGTATATGCATTAAAAAATAATTTTGATATTGAGATATCACGGTTAGATACGAAGGCAAGAGGTCACGACATTGCAATAGAAAAGTCGGTATTTGATCCTACCTTAGAGATAACCGGAGGCATTAATAACAAAAAAACCCCCATCAACAGCGCACTGGTAAGTGGAGAAACAACCACTACCGAGACAACCCCTTTCGTTTCTGAAGGAAAGACGGGTAATGCTGTCTTGCGATCACTGATACCTACAGGCGCGACTCTTTCTTTAGAATACAATTTATTTCGGGAATTTGTAGATCCGCAGGCGTTTACGTTGCTTACTCCAACGTATGCAAATTACATAGAAGCAAAGATTACTCAGCCTTTGTTAAAAGGCGCCGGCTGGTTTTATAACCGAAGCCCCATTTATATCGCCAGAAATAATAAAAAGATATCATTCGCACAATTTAAAAGCACTGCTATTGAAGTTTCTAATGCTGTTCAAGAGGCATATTGGAATTTCGTAAAGGCAATTGAGGACTTGAAAGTGGCAAAAAAATCTCTGGAACGAGCGGAAGATTTACTGCGGAAGAATAAAATAGAGGTAGAATCAGGAACCCTTGCACCCATCGAAATTATTGAAGCAGAGTCGGGGGTGGCGTCACGGGTTGAAGCAATAATTTCTGCCGAAAATGCAATCAGGGACAAAGAAGATGAATTGAAAAGAATACTGAATCTCGCAGACAGTGAGATTATTTCTGATGTGGAAATTGTTCCCGTTGACAAACCAACATTCGAACCAAAAGAAGTTCCGCTGAAAGAGACTATTAAAATTGCAATGGAGAAACGTCCTGAATTAAAGGAATTGCAAATAGAGGTCGAAAATGCGGGCATGGAAGTACGAAGGAAAAAGAATGAACTATTTCCTAAATTGGATCTTACCGGTGGAGTTCGTTATTCAGGGCTTGGGGGTACCATTGATGGTGCCCATGACTCTACATTTTCAGGGGATTTTCAGGGAGAATTTATCACCCTGACCTTTGAAGTTCCTATTGGTAACAGGGCAGCCAGAAATGACTACAAAAAAGCAAAGCTTGGTAAAGAACAGTCTGCCCTGAATGTGAAAAAGAAAGAACTGGATATTGTTGTAGAGGTGAGAGGGTCGGTTCGTGAAGTAATGACGAACATTGAAAGGGTTATGGCCACCAGAAAGGCGAGGGAATTAGCACAAAAAAGACTGGAAGTCGAAGAAAAGAAATACAGCGTGGGACGATCAACCAGTCTGGAAATTCTCCGCGCCCAGGAGGATTTAGCTACCGCAGAAGGGAATGAAACAAAGGCGCTCACTGATTATGAAATATCTCGTGGTAGTCTCGAAGCTGCAAAAGGAACGATTCTCGATGCCTATAATATTCAGGTAGAAGAGGACATTACATGATATAAGGCACATAGAAAAATTTAATGTGCCTGTAATTGTCCTTTCTGCCAAGGCGAGAACACCTAGGATTCCTCACTTCGCTCAGTCTCCGGCAAAAATAAGGAACGGGAACTAAGGCTCAGGGTAGTTTACTAAAATACCTTTTTTAAATGCTGCGTTAAAAAAACGCGGGAAGGTTTTGGAAGACATTTGAGCAGGGATATGCATTTTAAATAAATGCCAGAGGTGGGACTCGAACCCACACCACCGGTGAAGATGACCAGATTTTGAGTCTGGCGTGTCTGCCAATTCCACCACTCTGGCATATTTTTATCCAGTATAATATTTTCCCGTAAATTATCAATGGATATTTTTTGTTTTGTGCACTTAGATTGCTTCGTTGGAATCCTTTCCGGTTTGACCGTGACCCCCTCTATTGCTCCATAGGTTTTTTATAATACTGCATCGCCTCGGGTATTTTTTCTCTTATCTTCCTTATTCTGGTATCGTCAGAAGGATGGGTACTCATAAATTCAGGAACTGTTTCGCCATTCTTCGTATCTGCCATTCTCTGCCAGAAGTCTACCGCATGATGAGGGTCGTATCCCGCCATAGCCATAAAAATCAGCCCAAGATAGTCTGCCTCGCTTTCATGAAGGCGACTATAAGGAAGCAGAACGCCGTATTGACTGCCATACCCATATGCAGCGGAAACAACTTGTTTTGTCATATCCGATTTGCCGCTTAAAGCAACAGAAACCGCTGTTTCTCCCATTTGTGTCATTAATTCCTGGCTCATTCGTTCATTACCATGTTTTGCAACTGCATGCGCCACCTCATGTCCCATAACCACCGCGAGGCCGTTTTCGTCTTTTGTTACCGGCAATATTCCCGTATATACCACTACTTTTCCGCCTGGCATTGCCCATGCATTCACATCGTTACTTTCCACAAGATTAAATTCCCATGCATAATCCTTTAATTCATGAGACATGTTGTTTTGTGCAAAGTATTGTTCTACAGCACCTTGTATCCTTTTCCCAACCTTTTTCACCATGTTGGATTCTTCCTGGTTTTTACTCAACGCATTGGTTTTAACAAATTCCTGATATTGCTGGAAACTCATGTTAAGTATTGTTGATTCGGGAATAAAGCTCACTTGTTTTCTGCCGGTGATGGGTACAGAACTACACGATAAACAAAAAAAGGAAATAAGTATTAAGAAATAAGAAATGTTTTTTTTCTGAAAGTACATTTTTCTGCTCCTTGTTATTAAACTTTATTATTCATCGCTATATTTTTCCCAGGATTTTCAGTTTCTTTTTCAATCCTGGGGAACAATGGCTTCCCTTTTTTTACGATAACGCCGCTTTTTATGATCTGCTGATATTCCAGGCAAGGGGATTCATTGTTTTCCAGAATACCAAGTTGTTTTTGTATTTCAATGCAGGTGTTTGGCATAAAAGGGTAAATAACTATTGAAATATCTTTGATTGCCTTTGCCAGCGAGCTGATTACATTTTTCAGTTGCGGTTTGTAGGCGCTCGTTTTTGCAAGCACCCATGGTTTTTTTTCTTCAATACATTTATTTGCGCTTCCCACAAACTCCCAGATTGCTTCCAACGCTTTGCTAAATTGAAGATTGTCCAATTCCTTGTTTATTTTACTGAGGGTGTTTTGAGAGATTTCCTTTAATACATCGTCTTTCTCTGAATATTCAGGTATCACTGCATCGAAATATTTTTCAATCATGGTGAGTGTACGTTGTAGCAGATTACCCAGGTCATTGCCAAGGTCAGAATTAATCCTGTTTGTTAAAGCGGTGTAGGAAAAATTGCCGTCGGATCCGAAAGGAACTTCTCTGAGGATGAAATACCGGTAAGCATCCGTACCATAGATTTGGATAATGTTTAATGGGTCTATTGCGTTTCCCAATGATTTGGAAATCTTTTGCCCTTCAATTGTCCACCAGCCGTGGGTAAAGATTTTAAAGGGTAATTCTATTTTTAATGACATAAGGATTGCCGGCCAGATTGCCCCATGAAACCACAATATTTCCTTTCCTATGATATGTACATTTGCAGGCCAGTATTTCTGGAATAGCTCCATATCATCATCATAGCCCAGAGCCGTTATGTAGTTCAAAAGTGCGTCTATCCAAACATATATTGTTTGCGTAGTATCCATGGGCACTTGAATTCCCCAGGTTACTGCAGATCTGCTTATGCTGATATCTTCAATATGAGAGGTTATTCTTTGGAGTATTTCATTTCGTCTTGATTCTGGTTGAATAAATTCCGGATGCTTATCATAGTGTTCAATAAGCGGTTTTTGATATTTTGATAACCGAAAGAAATAATTTTTTTCTTTTACTTTTTCTACATTGCGTCTGCATTCCGGACACCTTCCTTCATCGAGTTGCGTTTCTGTCCAAAAGCTTTCACAGGGGACGCAGTATCTCCCTTCGTATTCTCCAAGGTAAATATCGCCGTTTTCGAATAACTTCTGAAATATCTTTTTGACACGTTTAACATGCCGTTCGTCGGTGGTGCGTATGAAGTCGTCGTTGGAAATATTAAGATTTTCCCACAGATCTTTGAACTTGCCTACAACCATATCGACAAAATCATTAGGTGTTTTGTTGCAGGCTTCGGCAGCCTTTTGAATTTTCTGCCCGTGTTCATCTGAACCGGTCAAAAAAAATACGTCATATTGCTGCAATCTTCTGTACCTGGCTAAAACATCTGCGGCTATGGTAGTGTAAGAATGTCCGATATGAGGTATATCATTTACGTAATAGATAGGTGTGGTAAGATAAAAAGACTGTCTACCCATGGCCACAATCCTCTTTGCAGGATTGAAGACAATCGCTTTTCCCCTTCTGGGCGGGCGGTGCAGGTTTATTTTGTACCACCCGGGTTATCTCTTTTGTGGAAACGGTAAACCGGCTTCCATTTTCCAATTCCACAGTAACCTGTTGCTGCAAAATATCGTGGTTGATTATTTCTCCGATGCCTTTTGCGGTTTTCACGGAAGTTCCTTTTTTAGGAAGTCCTTGTTTTAACTCTTCATAAACGCGGTCCTCGTAACGCAGACAACACATCAACCTGCCACATCTCCCCGATATTTTAGAGGGGTCCAGGGTAGCTTTTTGGTTTTTTGCCATTTTCATCGTAACCGGTTCCAGGTTTTTCAGAAAAGACCGGCAGCATAGTTCCTGCCCGCAGTGTTCGTAATCCGCCAAAAGCCTTGCTTCATCGCGTACGCCAATTTGTTTCAACTCTATTCGCGCCTGATATTCTTTTGCAAGATCCTTTACCAGTTCTCTGAAATCAACGCGTCCATTGGCAAGAAAATAAAAAATGATTTTTTTACTCCCAAATAAGTGCTCTACGTATGCAAGTTTCATGAGGAGTTTATGTTCTTTCATCTTCATTTGGCAAAATTTCGATTCGCTTGGGATGGTTTCCTGGTCTATTTTTTTCTGCTTTTCTTTATCCTCAGGTGTTGCTTTTCTCAAAACTTCCCCAAGATATTCGACGGATGCATCATCTTCTATTTCACGTACTTTGGCAATAACAGTGCCAAATTCTATTCCTCTGTGAGAGCGGATGATCACCTCGTCACCCCTTTTTATTGAGTTCATTGGCGCAAAAAAATCTCCGGTATTTTTTAATACGCCGTATCGAATGGTTAAAATTTGTCGCATATAAATCTATCGGGACAAAGCCTCGTACCTATAAAAAGTGTGTGAAACCACAGATTTTAAGGATTACACAAATTATTGAGATTTCTCTTTGTGAAATCATCGCAATCTGCGGTACCCGTAATTTCTTCTACAACGTAACTCTTTTGTGAATACAAAACGCAGATACCGTTTTTAAATAGAAGTCTGCATTCCGCAATAATGAAACATCCATAGCCTTAAGGCGCAAATGGAATAAAATTTTCCGTATCACTTGAATTTTCTGGCAACAATTTCCCCTATTACGGAAACATTCAGGTAAAACGCATAAATATGAGTGAATAGTAGCAATTGCATTGCCTAATGTCAAGTTATAACGCTTTATTTGATTTTATGTAATTACTTAATAGAAACACACTTGCATTAATTATTTTAATTATGATATGATAATTTTTCGTAAAAAAACCTGCAATTTCACAACAACGGGATTTTCGGGGTTTTACCTTCTCGCACATGGGGAGTGGTATGCAATAGAGGGCAGTGCTATTGAATCACATATAGAAGAACGATTCGTGAATAGAAAGATGTGATGAAAATGATTAATGATTTTTTTGAAAGGAAACACCGATGAAAAGATTTTCTATTTTTATATCATTTATAATGTTCATCATTATCGGTAGCAATACTTTATTTGCTCAGGATGTATCAAATAAGGTGCAGTTGCTGGAAATTGTCATTTCAAATCTGGTATCCCGGATAGAATCACTTGAGAAGCGCGTTAATGTACTGGAAAAACAGCTTACGGGTGCTGCTGGTGTAGCAGCGCCATCCGGTGAAGCGCCGAAAAAAAAGATGGATGCTAAAGTGCATCGTGAGGATTTTGTTGCCGCACCTGTTATGGTGGGGTATGAGGATCTTGGGGACGGATTTTTTGCCAGAAATGTACGTTTTAGTCCTTTTGGTGAAAACGTGTTATTAACAGGGGAAATCACAAACAAATCCGGCAAAAATTACCGCTTTGCAAAATTTAAATTAAGCATTTACGATGACCGGGGCATTTTTTTAAAAGAAGAGGAGTTTTCCATTCCTGATATTCCGAACGAAGGCACAGAATCTTTTGAATCGATGATTGTCGGGTTACCATCTGCTTTTATAAGTAAATATGAAATACGGTTCGCTAAATAAAATACCTCATTGAACAGCTCCGTCAGAGTAAACATTCATTAGCCGATGGCACGCAAAAGGGCATGAAAACATTTATTTATTTGGACATTTGACCCTACTTCTGTACCGATACTATTACATCGTTTCGTTAAAATGTGTACGTAAAAAAATGTCATTGCGAGGAGTGGAGCGACGAAGCAATCTCTTGTCCCAAAAGACTTAAGATTGCTTCGCTGTCGCTCGCAATGACGGTATCAATGTAGATACATTACTTTGTTAAAGAAAGCGTCTGAAAAAATATTTTTAAGTCGTAAGTCGAGTCGGCCACAACTTATGACTTAGCAATGCTTTGCGACAAATATTTACTCTTGATTTTGCTCGTTACTTCCGGTATTAATTGCACTTGTAAATTTTTTACACAATCAATTACCGGAGCAAAGGATTTGAGTATTTTCAGAACAAACATACCGTTATTAAATAAATTTCTTGAACATTTTGCATCGTGTTTTACTAAAAAACAATTTGCAATGTTTCTACTTGTCGTCTACGCAATGTTTAAAGACTATAAAAGAAATTCACTGGAGGCCATGGCGCAAGCCGTTCATACGGATTACCAGAAATTTCAATACTTCTTTTCTGAATCCAAATGGGATTTACCCGCATTAAAGCAGAAAAGAATGGACATTATCCAAAAACAAAGAACCACGGCATTGTCAAAAGACAGCATCCTTACCATAGATGATACCGGATGTCCAAAGCCCTATGCTAAAAATACAGAGGCAGCCAAATGGCAATATTGCGGTCCGCTTAAAAGGCCGGAAACCTGCAATGTTGTTGTTGGCGCGGCATTTGTCTCAAAAACAAAACATTTTCCCCTGGATGTTATTCCCTACCTTCCTGCCGATGAGTTCGGGGAAGGGAAAAATGACCCCAAATTTAAAGACAAAATACAAATAGCAATGGATATGTTTGATGCTGCTTCGAACGCCTTTGATTTTTCAGCTATTGCCTTCGACACATGGTATGCCTCTCAACGGTTTCTCGAACATATTCACGCAAAAAAGAAACACTTTTTTTCAGAAATAAAATCAAACAGAAATATCTCCATGTACCATCCGGAAAAACAAAAATATTGCATAATCAAACCAGATGAGCTCGTGACCCTCATCAAAAAGCATTATGCCGGCAAAATCAAGTATGTTACTTTAAAATCCGCGGATGGAAGTGAAGTCTCCTATAAAACCTACACGTTTGACGCCAAACTGAATGGTTGCAATGTCCCGTTGAAGTTTGTGGTAATTTTGGGAAAATGGAACAAGGAAGATGATAAAAAATATCATGTCCTTATCACCAATCAACTCGACGCCTCTGTAAAAACGGTTATCACAAACTATCTGTTGCGTTGGGGTATTGAACACTGTTTCAAGGAATTGAAGGATACTTTTTATTTCGATCATTATCAGGTAAGGCACATTGACAAGATTGAGCGATATTGGAATATTTGTCTGATCTCATGGACATTCGTTTACTGGATAAAACAAAACGCTTATCTGGATAAAATCATAGAAACAAAACCTTCTACCTTTAATGAATTCAAAAAAGCAATCAATTCCCTGCTTGAATTCTCATCAACAAACGCTTTATCAAAGAACGAAAAACTCTCACAAGAATATTTTAAACATTACTTTGTTAAAAACCACTGAAACCGTTCATAAAGTGATATATTTTGTATGCCTTTGCGTTCGGCATCCTACTTATTGTATGGTATTAATCAAGGATTTTTCAAAGCATAAATCCTTTTAAATAGAGGGAATTAAGGTTGTTTTGCATATTATTTTAACAAAGTAATGTTTTAAAATTAAATCCGCTCGATTTAAGAAAAAAATCGCCGCTTAATTTTTAACAAAGTAATGTAGATATTTTAATGAAACCGCTATACTATACTCTAAAAACTGTGGTGTCGTCTATTTTTGATATACCAGTCAATTGTCTTTTGCAAACCTTCTTCAAACAGCATCCTCGCTTTAAATCCGAATTCTTTTTCAGCTTTAGACGTATCCAACCTTCGCCTTGGTTGACCATCGGGTTTTGAAGTATCCCAGACAACCCCTCCTTTGAAGTCTGTTAGTTTAGTAATCAATCCTACCAGATCTTTTATGGAAATCTCAAATCCTGCCCCAAGATTAACCGGGTCTGGTTTGTTATATTTTTCAGTGGCAAGGACAATCCCTTCCGCAGCATCTTCCACGTAGAGAAATTCCCGGGTGGGAGTACCTGTGCCCCAAACGGTAATAGACGGTTGAGGTTGAGAACGTGAGGGTTCAAAGTGCCCGGCCTCCGCCACCGCCGTAAAATATTTTGCCTCTACACATTTTCTTATAAGAGCCGGGATTACATGAGAAGATTCAAGATCGAAATTATCTCCAGGTCCGTAAAGGTTTACCGGTAAAAGATAAATAGCATTAAATCCATATTGCTGTCTGTATGCCTGCGACTGAACCAAAAGCATTTTCTTCGCCAATCCATAAGGTGCATTTGTTTCCTCCGGATAACCATCCCATAAATTCTCTTCCTTAAATGGTACAGAGGCAAATTTTGGATAAGCGCAAATCGTGCCAATGGATACAAATTTTTCTACCCCGGCCCGTCTTCCAGCCTCCAGCATTTGTACGCCCATCATCAGGTTGTCGTAAAAGAATTTCCCCGGACTCGACTGGTTAGCACCTATGCCGCCGACCCTTGCTGCAAGATGAATGACAATGTCTGGCATGGCATCCTTGTAAAGCCTTTTACAGGATTCATTTTCAACAAGATCGTAGTCTTTACTCCTTGGTACGAATATCTCTTTGCAGCCGCGCTCTTTTAGTTTTTCAATAACAAAGGAGCCGAGAAATCCGGCGCCGCCAGTGACAATTGTTCTTTTATTTATCCAGAAATCCATAATACTAGGAATGGTGTATGAAGAGTGGGTTGCCTTTCCATTCAGCCTCCCTTGAAATTAATGTGCTCTTAAGTGAAGGAGCAGAATCAGCATAAAGTTATGCTTTTACGTAAAAAGAAGATTACACCTTTTTTTCAGAATCGTACATACCTGTTTTCTTCGAGGTATTTTAAAATAGCTCTGGTTGATTCTTCTACCGGCATTACCGATGTATCAATGGTCAGCTCGGGGTTGGAGGGTTCTTCATAAGGCGCAGATATGCCCGTAAATTCTTTTATTTCTCCAGTCCTGGCTTTTTTATAGAGACCCTTTACATCGCGTTGTTCGCACACGTTAAGCGGACATTTCACATAAATTTCTATAAATTCCCCTTCGTTCTGCAATTTCCTCGCATTATCTCTGTCTTCTTTATAGGGAGAGATAAAGGCGGTTATTGTTATTATATTTGCGTCAGTAAAAAGTTTGGCGACCTCTCCAATACGCCGAATATTTTCTGCGCGGTCCTCGGGGGAAAACCCAAGATTCTTATTAAGGCCGTGGCGTATATTGTCGCCATCGAGTATATATGCCTGATGTTTATTTTCAACAAGAGCGTGTTCAAGCTCTACGGCAATGGTGGATTTCCCAGACCCTGAAAGACCCGTGAGCCAGATAGTGACTCCCTTTTGTTTCATCAGATCGATTCTGTGCGCCTTTGTAATCTTGCCATGATGCCATTTTATGTTCGTAACCTTCTGGTCTGACATTTCATCTCCTTATTGATAAGCGAAAGTATTAAATAATTAAAGTATGCGCCCCCTGCTGGCGACCAAATAACTTCATGGGTTCGGGTGACAAACCTGAGTCGCCGTGATTGATTCATTTGAAAATGTTGCATGACAGTTGCCCTTGTTGGCAATAATTCCATGTTGCGCGGTTGAAAACAAATTTCCAAACAAGATAAATATTTTATGGAGTATATAATTGATAAAATAAAGTTTTGTAAATACTATAGAACCTATTGTAAAAATGCAAACTTTTTCCACCTGTATTTGTCGCATAATAATAAGAGTTGGAGGATTTTTTTGTGGGATGTCCTCTTTCATTCTGACAAATATTTGATACTATGAGATTACGCTTCGTTTTCGGTAAAAGCAGTAAACGTGTATTAACGAATATCTTCAAAATTACAGCATGTAAGGGGGGCGCTGGTATGAATAATTATTTGATTCCATTATTTATATTAATTGTTTTAGGAATAAATGGCGCATTGTGTGGTGAAAGTAAAAATAGCGATAGTGATACGACTCATAAAAAATATGAAATGGCTACCTTTGCCGGGGGTTGTTTTTGGTGCATGCAGCAGCCCTTCGACCAATTAGAGGGCGTGATTTCCACTGCTGTCGGATATACCGGCGGCAATGTTGAGAATCCTGCCTATGAGGATGTATATTCCGGCAGGACGGGCCATGCAGAAGCGATAGAGATATGGTATGATCCCTCGCTCATTTCTTACGCGTCTCTTTTGCAAGTATTTTGGAGAAATATTGATCCTACTGCAATGAACAGGCAATTTGCTGACGTAGGGTCTCAATACCGAACGGCAATCTTTTATCATACGGAGGAACAGAAAAATCTTGCCGAGTCGTCAAAAAAAGAGTTGGAGAAATCAGGAAAATTTAATAAGCCAATTGTCACGGAAATTGTGCCTGCTTCGGCATTTTACAAGGCGGAAGAGTATCATCAGAAATATTATGAGAAAAACCAGACACAGTACAACAGGTATAAATATGGCTCGGGAAGGGAGCGGTATTTAAAAGAGAAGTGGGAAAAGGACGCAAAGTAAAATAGCGTTCTCTGTGTTCTTATATGAAATAGTGTTTTTTGTTTTATTCTACCGTGACGCTTTTTGCCAGATTTCTTGGCTTGTCCACATCGCAACCACGTAAGACTGCCATATGGTATGCAAGTAATTGGAGGGGAATTACCGAAAGAATTGGTATCAGAACGCCTGAAGTTTCCGGGATATGGAATACATGATCGACCTTTTCGGTAATTTTTCTGTCTCCTTCCGTTGCAATTGCAATGACTTTTCCACCCCTTGATTTCACTTCTTCAATGTTGTTGAGTATTTTTCCGTACGTACTGTCTTTTGTTGCGATAAATATTACCGGCATATTTTTGTCAATAAGGGCAATGGGGCCGTGTTTCATTTCAGCCGCGGGATAGCCCTCTGCGTGGATATATGAGATTTCCTTTAATTTAAGGGCACCCTCAAGCGCCACGGGATAGTTGAATCCTCTGCCAAGGTAAAGGGCGTGGTTCGTGTCTTTGTAGATTTTCGCGATTTCTCCTATTTCCTTTTCCCTGTCGAGAATGGTTTGTATCTTGTCAGGGATAGTCCTGATAGCAGAAATCATTTCAGGCGGAATGGCGTAGTCTTTGTTTTTCAGAAGCAACAGGTAAAGGGAAAACAAATAGAAGGCGGCTATCTGTGCAGTAAATGCCTTTGTAGATGCAACCCCTATTTCCGGGCCGATATGCAGGTAAATTCCCGATCCGGCCTCACGGGCAATACTGCTTCCGACAACATTGCAGATTGACAACATTGCGGCCCCCTTTCCCTTTGCCTGGCGCATAGCCGCCAGTGTATCCGCTGTTTCTCCCGATTGACTGATGGCGATTACTATGGTGTTTTTTTCGATAATGGGGTTACGATAACGAAATTCAGATGCATATTCCACTTCGACGGGAAGCCTGACCAACTCTTCCAGCATATACTCTCCGACCAATCCGGCATGCCAGGACGTTCCGCACGCAATAATGATAATCCGTTTTGCTTCTAAAAGTTCTTTTTCCCGGTTAATGAGTCCGCCTAATTTTATCGGACCGTGGTTTCCGTCCACCCTTCCTCTCATAAGGTTGAGAAGCGCCTGGGGCTGTTCGTGGATTTCTTTCAGCATGAAGTGTTTGTAACCGCCTTTTTCGATCATATCAATATTCCACAACACCTCTTCTGTTTTTTTATATGTAGGGATGTTTTGTATGGTCTTTGTTTTGTAACCTTCGGGGGTTAGGATTGCTATCTCATTGTCGTCCAGGTACATTACCTCCCGTGTATGTTCCAACGAGGCAGACACGTCAGAAGTAATGAAATATTCATGGTCTCCAATCCCCAGTATTAACGGTGATCCATTTCTTGCTGCTACGATTTTTTCGGGATCTTTTGAAGAAATAGCTGCAAGCCCATACGTTCCTTCCACTTTCTTCAGAGCTTCCATGACAGCGGTTTCAAGATTATCCCGGTAATGTTCCTCGATAAGATGCGCCAGCACCTCGGTATCTGTCTGGCTTCTGAACGTATGGCCGTTTTGCTGCAATTTTAATTTCAAATAGTCATAATTCTCAATGATCCCATTATGCACCACTGCGATTTCGTTATGGCAATCAAAGTGGGGATGCGCATTTTCAAAAGTAGGTGTACCATGGGTCGCCCATCGCGTATGAACAATCCCTGCATGTGAAATACATACATTACCGCTTAATTTTTCTTCCAGCATTGCAATTTTTCCAACAGCCTTCTCACAGCGCAGGGAACCGTTTTCAAAAAAGGCAATCCCGGAAGAATCGTAACCACGATATTCCAGCCTTTTGATACCATGCATCAAAACATTGAGGGCATTTTTAGGTCCAATATACCCGACAATTCCACACATATACGATTTCCTCTCCCGGTTTATGATGTATGCATTACTTTTTTAATCGCCTGATACATTTCGGGCAGTTTTCTCAATAACACCTGTATTCGCTTTTCTTCAGATATCGGCTTTGCCGGAGCGCCCCAGACAATAGCGCCTGGTTTGAGGTTTTTGTGGACCTTCGATCCTCCGCCTATAACGCAATTATCCCCGATTGTTGCATGGCCAGTAATGTCTACGTCTCCGGCAACCATAACATTTTTCCCGATTTTTACGCTGCCGGCAATTTTTGCATAGCCTACGAGCATTGTATTCTCCCCAATTTCCACATTATGCGCGATATGCGAATGATTGTCTATTTTTACGCCGTTTCCGATGATTGTTTTATCTATGGCCGCGCGGCAAACAGTTACCATTGATCCGATTTCCACATCATCTCCAATTTCCACCGTTCCTATTTGGGGGATCTTGATGTGTTTTTTTTCCATTTGGAGGTAACCGAAACCATCATCGCCAATAACACTGTTACAATGAATAATTACCCTTCTGCCAATACTACATTTTTCCCTGATAGTGACATTCGCATAAATAAGGGCATTGTCTCCGATTTTGCAATCCTTTCCAATGAACGTACCGGGATAAATGACAACATTGTTTCCAATTACAGCGTTATCTTCTATTACAACGTACGCGCCAATAGAGGCATCCTTGCCAATTGCAGCGCTGCTGCTGATAATTGCGGAAGTATGGATGCTTGCCTGACGGGCAAATCTTTTTTTTGCAGCATCGCCCATGAGGAGGGTAAACGCAAAAAACGGATTTTGTAGTATGATACAGGGTTTTTTTAATGCAGAAATTTCCTGGTGTACTATAAATGCAGAAGCCTGAGAAGAAAGAGCCTGCCGGATGAGCGTATCATTTTTAACAAAAGAAATATCCCCTTCACCCGCATTTTCAATGCCGGCAATACCGGTGATAACGGTTTCCTCATCGCCAAGGATTTTGCCACCTATGATTGCTTGAATTTGGTGTAGGGTATATTTCATGGTGTATGGCCAAAGAAGCCTATTTTTCTAAAAATATTTCAAAACTTCCGTTATTAAATTATTTCACTAATTCAATGAAAACACATGACGTGATGAAAAATCGGTTGAAAATTGATGTAAACAAAAAAAAGAACCAGATTGGCAGGAGAATGATTGCGTAGTGTTGATACGTTCATATGACAATTGATAATTGCCCAAACAACTTCTAATGACAAGACATAAAATGCAAATCATTTTGTCATTAGAAGTTGTTTTCGTATTTCATCCTTAAATATTTTGACAAAAAGCACGCACTGACGAATGGAAGTATGCAAAGAAATAACTTTTAAGGTACTATTGTCCCGCCCTTAACGCATTATACTTTGCCAAGGATGATGGTTGCATTATGTCCACCAAATCCAAATGAATTAGAAAGTGTCTTATGAATCTTTTTTTCGCGTGCTTCGTTAGGAACAAAATCAAGTCCTGAGCACTGTGGATCAGGAGTTTCATAATTTATTGTTGGGGGAATAACTCCTTCATTCAGTGCAAACGCACAAATGATAATTTCTACGCTTCCCGAAGCTCCAAGCTGGTGTCCAAGCATAGATTTGGTAGAACTCACTGGAATTTTTGAAGCATGGTCGCCAAAAACCTTCTTAATAGCCCCCACCTCTATCTGATCTCCAAGCGGGGTAGACGTCGCATGGGCGTTTATGTAATCTATCGTTTCAACGCCGCATCCGGCGTCGTTTAAAGCATGCGTCATGCATCGTATTGCACCCTCGCCGTTGCTATTGGGAGCGGCAATATGGTATGCATCGGCAGTCATGCCATATCCCAATATCTCCGCATAGATTGTTGCCCCTCTTTTTTTGGCAGCCTCCAGTTCTTCGATAACGACTATTCCCGCCCCCTCAGAGATGACAAAGCCATCACGGTTTTTATCAAATGGACGGCTCGCTTTCTGCGGTTCACTGTTGTGGGTAGACAATGCCTTCATTGCGCCAAACCCGGCTACGGCTAAAGGGGTAATAACTGCCTCAGAACTTCCTGTAATCATGATGTCTGCGTCGCCTCTCTGAATTACCCGCACTGCTTCCCCTATGGAGATTACCCCTGTTGTACAAGCGGCAACTACTGCAAAATTAGGGCCTCTTAAACCATACCGGATTGCTGCATGTGCGGAAGCTGCGTTCGCCATTAGTTTAGGAACCATAAAAGGGGAAACCCTTGATGGCCCTTTATTTAACAGATTTTTGTGTTGCGCCTCAAATTCCAAAAGGCCACCCATACCGGATCCTATAAAGACACCAACACGCGCGGTATCGATTGCGTCAAAGTTTAAACCCGCATCTGTTACTGCAATATCGGTCGCCGCTATCGCGAATTGTGAAAATCTGTCAAGTCTCCTGGCCTCTTTGGTATCAAGCCACTCTGCCGGGTTAAAATCGCTTACTTCGCCGCCAAATTTCACCTCAAATGCGGTAGTATCAAAAGAAGTAATGGGTTTAATGCCGCTTTCACCGTTGCACAATGCAGACCAGAGTTCCTTTTTTTCCCTCCCCAGAGAAGTTATTGCTCCGGTACCCGTAATGACGACTCTTTTTCTTCCGTGCATTTATTTGTGTTCCTCTATATATTTAACTGCATCTCCCACCGTACGTATTTTTTCAGCATCTTCATCAGGAATATTCATATCAAATGCATCTTCAAATTCCATAATTAGTTCCACTGTATCGAGCGAATCTGCGCCTAAATCATTGACAAAGGATGTTTCATGTGTTATCTGTTCCGCTTTTACCCCCATTTGTTTTGTGATAATTTCTCTTACTTTTTCTCCGACGGACGTCACGATTTTTACCTCCTTGTTAAAAACAATTCAAATTTACTGCGCAATTAAAGATCTGCTATTGTGCTAAAACTTTTGACTTGCTGAGCAGGATCAATTTTTTTCATAAGTCCCGACAAGGTTTTTCCAGGCCCTATTTCATAAAATTGAGAAAATCCATCCTGTATCAGTTTCTGCATAGATTGATACCATTTGACAGGACTGTTTAGCTGTTTTATCAGAGCTGTTCTTATTTCCTCCGGATTGGAAACATACTCTGCGTTAATGTTTGCAACTACGGGAACTCCGGGTTTTGAGATAACCGTTGATTCCAGTTCGGAATAAAGCTTGTCACTGGCAGGAGTCATTAAACCGGAATGAAATGCACCCTGCACTTTTAGCGGGATTACCATCCTGGCGCCTCTTTCTTTTGCCAATAGAACCGCCCGTTCCAGTACATTTGATTCTCCTGATATTACTACCTGTCCGGGGCTATTATAATTTGCGGCGCAGATAACACCAAGCGGGTTCAATTCCCTGCAAATATGTTCTATTTTCTTATCTTCCAGTCCAATGACAGAAGCCATTCCTCCGGAACTTTTCTCACAGGCCTCCTGCATATATATACCACGCTTATACACCAGTTTTACCGCATCTGCAAAAGCAACAGAACCAGCCGATACATGTGCAGTGTATTCTCCCAGGCTCAGCCCGGCAACCGCATCACAGGTGGTTTTCTTAAAAAAAGAAATTTCCTTCAACACTTCAAGTATTGCAATGGAAGTCACCAATATAGCCGGCTGGCTAAGAGACGTCTTGTTTAATTCCTCCTGATTTCCCTCAAAACATAAAGATGCAAGGTCAAACCCTAACGCATCATTTGCCTGGTTGAAAATTTCGCGAGCTTCTTTGTATTCTTTGTAAAAATCTTTCCCCATGCCCACCAATTGGGTACCCTGACCTGGAAAAAGAAAGGCTGTTTTCCGCATAATATTCTACCACCTAACAACACATGATCCCCAGGTCAATCCGCCCCCGAAGGCTACCAACATCACTAAATCGCCTTTCTTGAGTCTTCCTTCCTGTTGCGCCTCATCAATTGCTATTGGAACTGAAGCAGAAGATGTATTCCCATATTTATCAATATTTACAAATGCCTTTTCCATGGGCAGTTTAAGTCTTTCCATGGTCGCTTCAATAATTCTCAGGTTGCTTTGGTGAGGGATAATTAAATCGATATCCTGAACGGCAAAACCATTTCTTTGTGCGGTTTCTATCACCAGGTTGGTAATGGTATTAATTGCGAGCTTAAACACCTCCCTTCCTTTAAACCGAATGTAATGCAACCTTTCCTGCACCGATTCTATGGTGGCAGGATGTTTTGAGCCGCCGCCGGGTATTATAAGTACGTCCGTATACGTTCCATCAGAGACCAATCGTGTGTCTAATATCTGATGTTTTTCCTTATTGTTTTGAAGTATGACGGCACCGGCACCGTCTCCAAACAAAATACAGGTTGCCCGGTCTGTATAGTCGGTAATCTTTGACAAACATTCTGCGCCCACCACCAAAACAGTTTTTGCGGCACCCGAATTTATAACACTTTGCCCGATGGAAAGCGCATACACAAATCCGGCACAAGCCGCTGAAATATCAAATGCGCTTGCATGGACAGCACCAATTTGCTTTTGTAAACAACAGGAAGTAGAAGGAAAAAGGTAGTCGGGGGTAATGGTGGAAGTAATAATCATATCGATCTCTTCCGCGGATATCCCGGCATTTTCTATTGCTTTTAACGAGGCGATGGCGCCAAGATCTGATGTTGTCACTCCATTTTCAACAATACGACGCTCTCTTATTCCTGTCCTTTGCAGAATCCAATCGTCCGTAGTGTCTACCAATTTTTCCAGAGCATGATTGGTTAATATCTTTTCAGGGAGGTATGACCCTATCCCTGTTATCGATGTTATTTGATTTTGGCGTACGTTCAATTTCTCATTGCCCAGAGAAGGTGTAAAGCCTTTAAAAACTTAAGCAACTTCTGCCGTAAGTGTATTGGATTTCTCCAGTTCTGAAATAATATACTCATTAATTTCCGTTTTAGTTAATTTTAATGCCGCTTTTATGGCATTTTGTATAGTCCGTGCGTCAGATCTCCCATGGCAAATAATACAAATGCCATTTATCCCCAGCAAAGGAACACCTCCGTATTCGGCAAAATCCATCTTTGTTTTTATCGATTGGAAAACCGGTTTGCACAAAAGCAGTCCAAGTTTTGCCCAAAACCTATTCATTGATTCTGCTTTTATCGTGGTAAGAAGGTTCTTTGCCATCCCCTCTGCAAATTTCAATATTACATTTCCCACAAACCCTTCACAAACGACGACATCTGCCTTGCCATCAAATATCTCACGGCTTTCAATATTTCCGATAAAATTTAAATGTGCGTTGGAAAGAAGCGAAAAGGTTTCCCGAACCAGATCGTTTCCCTTTGCGTCCTCTTCTCCTATATTGAGAAGTCCAACCTTGGGATTTTCTATATTCATTAGGTGCTTGCAGACAGTTGACGCCATAATTCCATACTGATACAAGTGTAATGGCTTGCAACTGATATTGGCGCCTGCATCGATAATAAGACATGATCCATGGAGGGTGGGAAGGGATATCGCAATGCCTGGACGACGAATGCCTTTCAATGTTTTCATGTGTAGCATTGCCGCCGCTACCGTTGCCCCCGTATGCCCCGCACTGACGATTGCATCCGCTTTCCTCTTAGCGACCAACTCAACACTTTGCGTAATGGAAGAGTTTATTTTTTGCCGTATGGAATGTGTTGCAGGATCCTCCATGCCGACTATCTGAGCCGCATGGTGAATGGTTATATTTTTGGGAATGGTTCCGCCAAGACATAATTCGTGTTTAATTCTGTTTTCGTCACCAACCAATATAATCTCAGCATCAGGCACCTGTTGCGCAGCCAGGACAGAGCCTTTGACAATTTCTTGCGGCGCCTTATCCCCGCCCATGGCGTCTACCGCAATCCTCATAAATTTACCTTTCAACAGAAATTACCTGCCTGCCCCGGTAATATCCGCAGTTATGGCATACGGTATGCGGTTGATTTATTTGTTTACAGTGCGAACAAACATAACGTTTGGAGCGGATACGCCCCCCCTTTTCTAAATTTTTATCTAATGGAAAAACGGGAACCGTAAGTTTATCGTGCGTACGTCTTTTACGTGTTCTTGAGTTAGAATGTCTCCTCTTTGGATTGGCCATTTAAAACCTCATTGTTAAAAATTTATTTAATAGTTTACACAAAACTGATCAGCAATGCTGGAGTATACATATGGTTATCTCACCGGGTTTTGTCAATAATACCGGAAATATTTTCTCCCTGATGCGTTCATTTTATAGAAGCAGGATTATACACATTATTTTTTAAATTAACAATACTATTTATAGGCATCCAGACTCAACACCGGCAAAATTTTACCGTTTGGGTAAGAACGTATTTATGCCAGCTATAGCAAATACTTCGCCCCTATTTTTTCAGAAAACCAAAATGTTACCTTATATTAAACGCAAGTCTCTGAGGTACAAAATTATATGTGCAAAAAGGACAAATTGCAAAAAAATTAAGGCAACAATATGGTTTTTTTAAAAATCTCAATAAAATTAAAGGTCGCTATCTTTTGACTTAAGAAACCTTCTGCAGGATTTCTTTGCTGAACAACATTTCGGCAAAATCAAGCGCTTCGTCTAATTTACCAACCACCTGTCCGCCCGCTTGCGCCATCTCCGGTCTTCCACCGCCACCGCCGCCGACTATTTTTGCGACCTCTTTTGAGATACTCCCCGCATGCAAACCACGAGAAGCCAGGCCTGTGCTTAAAGAAATAATTACTATTACACGCCCATTCAGAACACTTCCTAATGCTACCGCGGTTTCCTTTTCTGATTTCATCAGCATGTCCGCCGTTCTTCTCATATCATCCGCCGATGCATTATCTATTCTCTTTGTTATAATGTTAACGCCTGAAACTTCTTTTGCAGTCACGGAAAGCGAATCAATTTTCTCCAATAATTCTTTTTGCTTTTGTTTGTGAAGTTCTTTGTGGAGTTTTTTTACTTCATTCAGGAGTTCCTGTGTTTTTGAAGAAAGATCTTCCTCACACGCATTCAATATGCCGCACAATTCCTGAACAATCTCCTCCTTCTCCCGGTCCCTGGTTAATGCCGAAATGCCTGTGATCGCCTCTATACGACGTATTCCCGCAGCGACAGAGGATTCCCCGACGATTCTGAAGGGTCCTATTTCTCCGGTATTGTTTATGTGCGTACCGCCGCAAAGTTCCTTGCTAAAATCTCCGATGGAAACCATTCTGACCCGTTCCTCGTATTTTTCTCCAAAAAGGGCTACGGCGCCGGCATTTCTTGCTTCCTGAAGCGTTTGTTCTTTCACCGACACGAGCGCATTTTCCATTATTTTTTCGTTTACCAGATCCTCGATACGGTTAATTTCCTCCTTCGTCAAAGAGGAAAAGTGATGAAAGTCAAAGCGTAGACGGTCCGGGGACACCATTGAACCCGCCTGTTCCGCATGTCTGCCAATGACATTCCGCAATACCCAATGAAGCACGTGCGTCGCCGTATGATTTCTTTTTATTAAACCCCTCCTGTGCGTATCTATTCGCGCATCAATCATATCGCCTGTCCTCACTATGCCTTTTGTTATCTTTCCGATATGAATGATAAAGGAATCGTTCTTTTTTGTATCCGTTATACAAATATGACTCCCCTCCGATTCAAGGATTCCCGTGTCTCCAATTTGTCCGCCGGACTCACCATAAAAGGGCGTCTGATCCAAAACTATCGATACCTCGCTTCCGGCTTCAGCCTTTTCGATAAGGTAGTCGCCCTGAACAATAGCAATGATCCTCGCCCTGCATGAATCCTTTTCGTACCCTAAGAATGTTGTGCCTTTTGATATCTCTTTAATCTTGCCCAAAAAACCGGCGTCAAATACCTGGCCGGTCATAGAGGATGACGACCTTGCCTGCATCCGCTGGCGTTTCAATTCCACTTCAACACCGGCGCTATCCATGGAAAAACCGTGTTCCTTGAGAATTAATTCGGTCATGTCCAAAGGGAAGCCATATGTATCATATAATTTAAAAGCCTCTTTTCCGGGAAGCTCCTTTATTTTATTCTTTTGCATTGTATCCATTAACTCTTTTAACCGTACTGTTCCCAGTTCCAGAGTTTCGAGGAATTTTTCTTCTTCGCTTTTTATGATCCTTGCGATATTCTCCCTGCGTTGTTTAATATCCGGATAATAATCCTGCATCAGATCGCTGATAATTGGCACGAGCTTGTATAAAAAACATTCTTTTAAGCCAAGTTGTGCGCCATCACGTATAGCCCTCCTCAGTAAACGCCTTTCCACATATCCCCGCCCTTCATTCCCTGGCAAAACGCCATCGGCAATGCAAAAAATAGAGGCCTTTACATGGTCGGCTATCCGGCGCATACATACGGCGTTTTCTTTTTTATCATGATACCGCAGGTGTGTAATATCTTCTATCGATTTAATTACAGGGGCAAAAATATCTATATCGAAGTTTGTCGGCACTCCCTGCATGACACGTGCCATTCTCTCCAGTCCCATGCCTGTATCTACATTTTTATTGGGCAATGGTTCCAGCCTGCCATCTTCTTTTCGGTCAAATTGCGTAAATACCAGATTCCAGATTTCGACAAAGCGGTCGCAATCGCAGGCAGGTTCACATTCTTCCCGACCACAACCAACGCCTGCTCCCTGGTCGTAAAATATTTCAGAGCAGGGGCCGCAAGGTCCGTTAGGGCCTTGCGCAGGGGCATTTGCAGGCCAAAAATTGTCATTTTCGCCGTAGGAATAGATTTTTGATTTGAGAATGCGGATATGTTTTTCCCATATTTCGTATGATTCGGGGTCATCTTTATACACACTGACAAAAAGTTTTTCTTCCGGTAACCTTAATTCCTGCACCAGGAACTCCCACGCCCATGCAATGGTTTCTCTTTTAAAATAATCGCCAAAGGAAAAATTGCCCAGCATTTCAAAAAAAGTGTGGTGCGAAGCCGTTCTGCCGACATTTTCCAAATCCCCCGTTCGAAGGCATTTTTGGCATGTTGTCGCCCTTTTTATATTTAATCTTCCCTTACCAAGGAACATATCTTTGAACTGATTCATCCCTGCACCCGTAAAAAGAAGCGTAGCGTCTCCCTGCGGGACAAGCGAATCTCCCGGCCAGATTACATGGGATTTCTTTTCGAAGAATGTTAAAAATTTATTGCGAATTTCACCTGTATTCATACGTTAATTACTTTTCGCTCTCTTCGAAGGTGTGCTTTTTTCCGTACTTTCAGGGGGGGAGTCGGGAGGCTTTTGAGATGCCGCAGAAGGCAGTACTATTTTCAGGATTGATTGTTCAATCTCTTTCATCATTTCAGGATGTTCCGTGAGGAATTGCCTGGAATTCTCTCTGCCCTGCCCCAGCCGGGTTTCTCTATATGAATACCACGTTCCCGATTTTTCAATAATATTATGTTCAGCGCCAAGGTCAAGGATGTCTCCTGCCCGCGATATGCCTGTGTTGTAAAGGATGTCAAACTCCGCTCTTTTAAAAGGCGCTGCAACCTTATTTTTTGCAATAGTGGCGCGGACTCTGCTTCCGATTATTGCATCACCGTCTTTTATACTTCCAATCCTCCGAATATCAATACGCACCGACGCATAAAATTTTAATGCCCTGCCTCCAGGCGTGGTTTCCGGGTTTCCTCCATACATAACGCCAATCTTTTCACGAATCTGATTGATAAAAATTACGCTTGTTCTTGATTTTGAAATGCACGCGGTGAGCTTGCGTAATGCCTGCGACATCAACCTTGCCTGTAATCCTATATGTGTATCTCCCATTTCTCCTTCAATTTCAGCGCGTGGCACAAGGGCCGCTACCGAGTCAATCACTATTACGTCAACCGCATTGCTCCTTACGAGCAGTTCGGCTATCTCCAGCGCTTGTTCTCCGGTGTCTGGCTGATTGACCATTAAGTCATTCAAATTTACACCCAATCTTTTTGCATATTCGGAGTCCAGCGCATGTTCAGCATCGATAAATGCAGCTACCCCGCCACCCCTCTGCGCATTTGCGATAATTTGAAGCGTTAGGGTGGTTTTGCCAGAAGATTCCTGCCCGAATATTTCAATGACTCTTCCACGCGGAATTCCCCCCACGCCAAGCGCAACATCTAATGATAACGCACCAGTAGAAATTACGGGAACATCCAGTTTCGTATCGCCCCCTAATTTCATTATCGTCCCTTTTCCAAACTGTTTATCGATATGCGAAATTGCTCTCTCCAATGCTTGCTGCCGTTTTTCTTTATCAGGTATTTCTGTATTAGTAGTCATATTTGTAAGAGAAAGATAAAGTTATCGTTTATAAAAATAATATGATTTGCATGCGCTAAATAAAAACCCTTTTTTTGATAGTAATATTATAATGAAGTTACGCAAAACAAATATTACTTATCCTTGTGTATATCGGCCCCTCCCGAGTGAGATTGCTCTTCATTAACACCAGATGATCAATGCTTTCTTGCCCAAAGGTAAATTCTTTGTATGAATGTACACACTCCATAAGTTTCTTTATATTTTTGTGTGTTTTAACCCGCCCGACAGTAATATGCGCCTCAAATGTATGTTCATCGTATGGTACTCCAAGCGCGGTTAAGTGCCTGTTTAATCTTTCATAAATTGAAGCCAGGGCGCCGCTTGAATCCACAGCTCCGGCAAAGATTACACGCGGATATTTACCAGCGGGAAAAGTACCGGCGCCACTATAGCGAATATCAAATGGTTTTATCTCAATGACAGATTGATGAATAACGTCAACAATCCCGCAAATCTTCTCTTCATCCGTATTGCCAATAAATTTTAGTGTAATATGAAGATTTTCAGGCGCCACCCATTTTACATCAGCAGAAGCCTTTTTAAGGTCATTTTGAAAATGTAATACTTTTTCCCGGACAGCATCTGTAATCTCAATCGCAATAAAAAGCCTTACGCCCATTCAAAATTGCCCTGAAAAAGAATAACGCCCCCCAACCTGGACAAGACACCATGAAATAAAAAATACGAAATTCGACGCACGAAATACGAAACAAATCCTAATGACAAAATGATTTGAAATGCAAAACAAGCGCGGCTTTCGTACTTTGATTACCGTAGTAGAGACAGGTTTTAAACCTGTCTCTACAGTATGTTTGTTACAACCCAACGGCATTCGTGATGCCGTCCATGTTTTTAATGGTGTTTTCAAGCCTTTTAAGTGTGGTTTCTTTTCCAAGGAGTTCCATTGTTTCAAAGATACCAGCGCTGGCGCTTCTGCCTGTTATTGCAACTCTTATAGGTTGGGCGATTTTGGAAAAACCAATACCCGCTTTTGCGGTTAAATCTCTCAAACACCCTTCCAACCCTTGTCTGTCAAAACTGTTCAGGAGAGAAATCGCTGAATAAACCTCCTTTAATATCTCAGAAATTCCTTCTCTTTTAAGGAATTTATCTGTTGCTGCCGGATCATATTCAACGGAATCCGTAAAGAAAAACCTCGTTTGATCAACCAATTCCTGGAGATTTTTAAACCGTTCATGGTACAATTCTATCAATCTTGACAGCCGATTTATTGAGATTCCCGTGGTATCGATATCCGATTTTTCAAAAAACAACCTGGCAGCAGCGGTAAGTTCTTCAATGGAGGTGTTTTTGATATACTGGCCACTCATCCAATTTAATTTAGTATTGTCGAATTGCGCACTGGTTTTGTTCACGCGCTTTAAGGAAAATTTTTCAATCATTTCCCTCATCGATAGTATTTCCTGGTCGTTTCCCGGAGACCACCCCAGCAAAGCAAGAAAGTTTACAAGCGCCTGAGGCAAATACCCTTTGTCTCTGTATTCAGTGACAGACGTTGCCCCGTGGCGTTTGCTCAACCTGGAACCATCTTCACCTAAGATCATTGGAATGTGTGCATATTCAGGCAACCGTACTTCCATGGCGTTATACAGTGCTATTTGTTTTGGTGTATTTGAGATATGATCATCACCGCGAATCACATGGGTAATTTTCATATCAGCATCATCCACTACGCAAGCGAAGTTATAGCTGGGAAAACCGTCTGCCTTAAGAATAACAAAGTCTTCAATAACAGCAGCATCAAATGTTATTGCGCCGTGAACAAGGTCATTGAGTATGATAACATTATCTTGCATCTTAAACCGAATTGCAGTGCGCCCTTCCGCATCGGTGTCATAATATGCATTTCCCTGCGCTACCAGTTGTTCGGCATATCGTTTATATATCGGCAATCGTTGGCTTTGAAAATATGGCCCTTCATCCCAATCCAAACCAAGCCATTTCATACTCTCTAAAATAGCCTGCGTTGCTTCTTTCGTAGAACGCTGCTGATCGGTATCTTCAATCCGCAGGAGAAATACACCGTTATTATGTCTTGCAAATAACCAGTTAAAAAGAGCCGTCCTTGCGCCGCCAATATGTAAATAACCGGTCGGACTGGGTGCAAACCGGACTCTTACTCCTGATATTACATCATCATTTTTATTCATTGAATCTAACATGGACAAACCAGAACCAAGCACTCACAAATTACGAAAGGGAAACCACATATCACACAGATTAAAAAATCCGTCATAAACTTACAAATGAATAATTCGTTTCGGATTTCACCATTAAATATTTTGCAAAAAGCACGCACTGACGAATGGAAGTGTGCAAAGAAATAAGCGATAAGGTACTATGACGTAATTACGCCTGGGCAAGAAAAAGCTGGTTTTAGGGCAGGGTTGTTGTAATGTTAGTACGTTAAACTGCTGCCGGTTTCCCTTCTTTACGCTCCGTCAGTATCTGGCAGTGAATATCTCAGGTGAAATACATAATTGAAAATATGATACCGAATTATGAATAATAGTGTCAAGCGTTTTATTAACCGGCAAAATGAGGCGATAAAGATTATCGCAATTATTTCTGGTTGAATATGATATGTTATTTTATATTTACTTTTTTAGAAATTGTGATACCCTTAAAAACGTAAATTTTTGGGAGGTTTTAGTGTGGAAAATTACATTTTAAGCCAGGCATTAGATCACACCAGCCGGGGGATAATGATCCAGGATGCACATCGCCGGGTTGTTTTTTTTAATCATGCCTGCGAAAAAATTACGAAAAGAACCAAAGATGAAGTTGTCGGAAAGGATTGTGGTGCTATTTTTAAGTGCCATACTTCAACGGGGTTATGTATAACGGATAAGTGTTGTCCCGGTACAGAAATCCTGAATGGCCGTCTTTCTCAGGGTTCGCGGGAACTTTTGATTAACAGGGGCGATAACAGCGAATCATGGATAAGGGTAAATGTTTCCCCTATTAAGGATAAAGAAGGAAGGGTTACACACATCATTTCTGTCATAGAAGATGTTAGCGAAGCAAAAAGATTTTCCGACGAGGTACTCAAATCAAAAACACTATCTTCCCTTGGAACGCTCGCCTCTGAATTGGCGCATGAGATAAAAAACCCCCTCAATGCCATGAATCTTCAATTGTTATTGCTAAAACACGAAATCAACGATAGTTACGACAATGGCAATTCCCCAAAAAATGAATTGTTGAAAATTGTGACAATTGTTCAAAATGAAATCAACCGTCTCAGCAGTTTTGTGGAGGAATGTCTGCAGTTTGCAAAAACAGGCAAGTTAAGCAGAAGCTATGCAAGCATTCGCGAAATGCTCACGGATATAATTGCCTTACTTACTCCACAGGCGCAACTCAATGGCATTCAATTGAAATTAGACGTAATGGAAAATATTCCGGCTCCGTATATTGACAAAGATAAGATAAAACAGGCGATATTAAATATTCTTATCAACAGCATTGAAGCAATGCCGGACGGCGGGGAATTACATGTAAGTGCCAGCGGTGTAAAAGACGAAATCGTTATTGCCTGTCAGGATACGGGACCAGGCATACCGGAAGAATTCAGGGAAAAGATATTTGATTTATTCTATACTACCAAGGATGGCGGCACCGGCATAGGCCTTTCTTCCGCGCAAAATATCATACAGAATCATGGCGGAATGATACGGATGGCGACATCTGACGTTGGCAGTACATTTTTTATTACTATTCCTGTTAATCAGGATTAAAAAAGGGTTCATTACCTCATGACAAAACCAAAGCTGTTAGTGGTTGAAGACGATAAAAATACCCTCGACGGATTGATACAGATTTTGAGAAGAGACGGATATACCGCTGTAGGTGTCTCTTCCGGCTATGACGCCTTAAATCAACTCTCAAGGGAAAGCTTTGATATTGTTATAACAGACATGAAGCTTCCCGGTATGGGAGGGCTGTTATTGCTCCAGGAAATAAAGAAAAAAAACTCATCTATTGCCATTGTCGTTGTAACGGCGTACAGTTCTATCAAATCGGCGGTAAACGCGGTGAAACATGGAGCTGATGAATATTTAGCAAAGCCGGTAGACGTGGAAGAACTTGAATTGGTTTTGGAAAAACTTCGGGAGAAACAACAACTCGTAATCCAAAACCGGCTGTTAAAGGAAGAGCTGAAAGATAAGTATACATTTTCCGAGCTGGTGGGCGGCTCTCCGCAAATGCATCGGATTTTTAAAATGATTGAAGACGTTGCCCCCAGTACGGCATCTGTTCTTATTATGGGAGAGACGGGAACGGGAAAGGAACTTGTAGCACACGCCATACATTACAGGAGCGAAAGGGCCGGAAAACCATTCGTGGCATTGCATTGCGCCGCACTATCTGAAGGAATACTCGAGAGTGAATTATTCGGACACGAAAAGGGTGCCTTTACGGGGGCGATACAATCACGAAAGGGACGGTTTGAACTGGCAGACGGCGGAACCCTTTTTCTGGACGAATTAGCAGAAATGAGTCTGAAAGTTCAGGTCAAATTATTGCGCGTACTGGAAAAAGGAGAATTTGAACGTGTTGGGGGTGAAAAGACCATAAAAGTGGATGTGAGGTGTATCGCCGCAACAAACCGGAACCTTGAAGAAGAAGTCTCCGAAGGTAGATTCCGGGAGGATTTATTTTACCGCCTAAACGTTATCAACATTCAAATGCCCCCCCTGAGAGAAAGAAAAGACGACATTCCCATTCTTTCAAATTATTTTGCCGTTAAATATGCAAAAAAATACAAGAAAGAGATAAAAGGTTTCGACCCGGAGGCCATAAAAGCGCTCCTTTCCCACCATTGGCAGGGCAATATCAGGGAACTGCAAAATACCATAGAACGGGCTATTGTATTGTGTAAAAGCGATACCATTTCCGTTGATCATTTGCCGGAGAGCATTATGCCGGACAATGAATATATCCCGGTAATTAAAATACCCATAGGCACTACCTTAAAAGAAGCCGAAAAAGAGATCATCCAAAGAACCCTCCAAATAACTAATGGCAGCAAACAATCCGCTGCAAAAATATTGGGTATATCTACACGAAAAATCGAATACAAAACCAAAGAATGGTGCTGAATGCGAAAAAAATTCGTACGCTTTGCCAGCATATAGCCAATATACGAAAATTTTTCGGAAAAATCTGCTAACAACCCCTCTCAAAAACTTATCCATCCTGTAACAAAAATATCATCATTGTTATAACTCTCATCATATCAAATATTTATTTCAAAATAACAGACAGGCATTTTTTTCAGGCACAACGATTGCTCACTGAGTTCTACAGTCTACGTAATATCCAAAAAGTCGTTGGGTTTTTAAAGAGGAAATATTATTTATGGAGATGGAATTATGCCGTTAATGACCTGGAAAGATGAGTATAGTGTAAAAATTGCTGAGTTTGATGGACATCATAAGCAGCTAATAGGAATGATTAACGATCTGGATGATGCTATGAGGCAGGGGAAGGGGAAGATCGTTGTTGGTGATATTTTAAAAAAATTGATAAATTACACAGGTTTCCATTTTGCCGCAGAAGAGAAGATATTTAAGCAACATGATTATCCGGAATATGTTGAGCACAAGGACAAACACGACAAGATGACTGCAAAGGTATTAGCGCTTCAAAATGATTACAATGCGGGAAAAGTAAGCTTAACCGTAGAGGTATCAAAATTCCTTACCGATTGGCTGAATAAACATATTAAGGAAACGGATCAGAGGTATAGCGAACATCTGAACAGTAAAGGTATAAAATAAGAGCGGATTATTTTAAGAAATTTAATGCTTTCTTAATTCCTGTATGAAGCAGAAAGGAGGTGTATTGATTAATTCAGTGCAGTATATTGTTAGTGATTCTTTGTTTGAATTTTAAGATATTTTGATAAATCTACATACTTTTTAGGAGGAGTTAATAATTATGGCTATGTCAACTGACGAATTTTTTGACAAACTGGAAGCAGAAGTTTTAAAACATCCGGCGGTTAACGACCACCCATATTTGCAAAAATTCAGAACAAAAGCAGATATGAAGGCAGTAAAATTATATGCGGAACAATACTATTGTTTTTCAAGGCATTTTTCACGGTATTTGGCGGGTGCAATTGCTATTTGTCCCGACGAAGCTGGCAGGGCGCCGTTAATTAAGAATTTATTTGAAGAGTACGGCGGCAGAAGTGAAGAGAAAAAAGGCATGGATGCAGAACTTACCCACCCTGCAATCTTCCGCAGATTCCTGAAAGCAGCCGGAGTTAATACCGACCAGCAGGCATTGAACAATATAGTAATGCTGCCTGAGACAAAATTGTTTGTGGAAAAATACCTGAACATTCATTATATGGATTATGTTGAAGCCTTGGGGGCATTGGGGCCAGGAACTGAGTATATTGTGCCTACCATGTATCAGCCGATTCGTGAAGGCTGTAAACGCGCCGGTTTAAATGATGATGCAGTACTCTTCTTTTCTGCCCATATAGAATTAGACGTTGAGCATGCCGCAAACATCAGAAACTCTCTGGTATTTTGCTCTAAAACGGAAGAGGAGCAGAGAAAAATAAGGAAGGGCGCTCTTGATTTCCTTGACGCAAGAACGGTATTGTGGGACGGATTAGAGAAGGCAACCAGATTTTAATCAAAAATCTGCTGGTGCGCTATAACTATTCCAACAGTTAATTTGTTAACAACAAGGAAAGGAGTATATTATGGGATCCTTGTTTATCCCGAACAAATCAAGGGCCACAGGCACGTGGACCCGTTTAGGCGATGAGGTATTGCCCCAGAGCGGTATGTGCGTTACGTGCCTGGATGGCTGCCCCGGATAC
This sequence comes from Candidatus Kuenenia sp., assembly GCF_027493735.1. NCBI lineage: Bacteria > Pseudomonadati > Planctomycetota > Candidatus Brocadiia > Candidatus Brocadiales > Candidatus Brocadiaceae > Candidatus Kuenenia > Candidatus Kuenenia sp. The sequence continues at coordinate 143,190 of NZ_JAOSKF010000024.1, read as the reverse complement.
TGCGAAATTGGCAAATCCGCCTATAGGGGGCCTGAAGCGATTTATCCTGTGCCGTTTGGCGAAATTACCGCAGGGGCACAAAAGGATTTCCCCGTTGATTTTTCTCATTTTAATATAACAGGCTCAATCACGGGACATCACCAAAAGGAATATGACCTGTTTACCAACGCCTGTATTGAAACAAAAATGGGGAGGGACGGTGGACTAAAATTGCGTATCCCCATAATTTGTACGGGCCTTGGTTCAACGAAAATAGCCCAAACCCACTTTGAGTCTTTAGGCTCCGGCGCAGCTATCTGTGGTACAGGCATTGTCCTCGGTGAAAATGTGGCTGCGATGGATGATGATTCAACCATAACGGACGGCAATGTTACAAACAGCCCGGAATTAGTGCGGCGTTTCAAATCGTTTAAAGATAATCAAAAGGATGGGTATGGATTTATTGCAATTCAGGCAAACCAGGAAGACTGGCGCCTTGGGGTATTGCCCTACTCCCTTGAGAAATTAGGGGCGGACGCCGTCGAATTGAAATGGGGACAGGGCGCCAAAAATATCGGCGGCGAGGTAAAGTTAACCTCCATTGAAAAGGCCATCCGGTTAAAAAAACTTGGGTATGTAGTCATTCCCGACCCGGAAGATGCACTTACGCAGCAGGCATTTAAAAACGGGACGATTAAGGGTTTTGAAAGACATACACGGATCTGCGCAATACCGGACGCCATGTCGCGGGCATTTGACGGATTCATGAATAACGTCCAGCATTTAAGAGATGCCGGCGCCAAATATGTCTTTTTAAAGACAGGGTCTTACCGGCCTTCCGATCTTGCCCGCGCCATTAAATTTGCTTCCTGGGCGAGGATAGATGTCCTGACAATCGATGGTTCCGGCGGCGGAACGGGCATGAGTCCCTGGCGTATGATGAATGAATGGGGACTGCCAACGGTGTATATCGCCGCATTAACGTATGAATATTGCAAAAGGCTTGCGGACCGTGGCGAATATGTCCCTGATATAGTCCTTGCAGGGGGTCTCGTCTCGGAAGACCATATTTATAAATCTTTTGCCCTCTTATCGCCATTTATTAAGGCAGTAGGGATGTCACGGTCTACCATTTGCGCCGCCATGGTTGGCAATACCATCGGCAAGGCGGTGGCAGAAGGGAAAGTGCCAAAACCTGTTTCGGAATATGGTTCTTCCACCGATCAAATCTTCTATTACTCACAAAAGGTAAAGGATCGGTTTGGCAATATTCCCACAGGCGCCATTGGCATGTATTCTTATTATCAGCGCCTGGCAACTGGATTGAGGCAACTGATGGCCGGTTCCCGGAGATGGTCGGTTAACGATATAACGAGGGATGATATTTTTACATTAACGAGAGAAGCTACAGATATCACCGGCATTACCTATATCATGGATTATGACAAAGAACAAGCAGAGAGGGTTCTGGATGCATGACGTTACCATTTGTTGCATCATAACGCAGCAAAGCCGCAATCAAAATGCAGAGACGCACAGCCGTGCGTCTCTGCTTTAACGGTGTAATTTATATACCGGTAGTTATACGGGCAATCCTCCATACCCGTATATCTACCGGTTAATATTGCCGGGCAACTTGTTCGTTATTCATTACACGGTTAAATCAATCCGTAATTTTAACTTAACGCTTATGGGGTTTAACCCCTGGCAGTATGAAAATATGCTCATTCTTCTGGTATTGAATTATATTTTGTTTTGTCTTTTAACGAAAAGAGGGGAAAAATGGCAAATTTAACTTTAGCTGATTTAGATGCATTACCCATTGACAAAGCCTTGCAGTTGTCTTTTAAAGAAAGAGACACATTATTAGACCTTATACTAAGGGATTCTCTGAAAAACGTCGGGAAGCAACCTGAACGGCAAGTAGGGTTGATGAGCGATTACTTTGAAGAGGACATGGTCAGACTTACAAAAATCCGGGCAATTAAAATACGCTGCGGTGGTTTTATACCTGTTGATGCGTCGGGTGAAGTGCCTAGTCTGGTTCCAAAAGAACAATTTAAACTGGTTTTTTCAAACCTGAAAACCGCATTGGAAGCCATGGGCTCAAAGCCAGATAGAATAGTAAATTTAATTATTTTCCTTAAAAATATGGATTACTGGGGAGAGATGAACGCCGTGTATAAGGAATTTGTCAAATCATGTCCAACCCGTGCAGCAATTGGCATACAAGACCTGAACAAGACGTATCAAATTGAACTGGTAAATGTTATTGCCTACAAGGTGGCAAAATAGTCTTCATTGGTAACTATTCAGCGTAAACAATACACGGCTCTGATCTCCGGTAGTTTAATAAATTACGCTGAATAGTTACTAAAGAAGAGGCATTAAAAACAATTAACCTATCTGAAAGACAATCCAAAGCACAATTCATTACAAATACAAAAACCTGAATACGAAAGAACCCTGTCAGGGTTAATATAACATGCTTGCAAAGACTATGTTGTTTCGTTTGGTGTTTCAAACGTTTATGGTGGATTAAGGTGCGGCTTTTTCGCACCGAATCCACCAAACAGTCATCATGTTTCATTTGCAACACACAGAAACTATGAAAATGGTTTTATAACCATATAATATTGCGGTACATGTACTTGAGCTATTTTTTGTAGTCTTATTTTCGAGCCAGCCAGTTTTGATGCAAAACCCAGGCCGCCGAATCCTTCGTAAATCTCACATTAAAGCCTACCCGGTACCTTTCCACCTTAATTTTGGATTTCTGGCGGCAATTACTTCGTCAGGGCGTCCGATTCTCGTTTTTTGCGGTGCATTACGCACGGTTTCCGGCGCTTGTGCAATTGCGCCGGCAATTTCAATCATTGCGCCTGCAAACGCATCCAGTGTTTCCCGTGACTCAGTTTCTGTCGGTTCCACCATTAAAGCCTCTTCCACGATTAGTGGGAAATAAATCGTAGGGGCATGAAAACCGTAATCCAATAATTTTTTGGCAATATCCAAAGCGGAAACGCCCTGTGCCTTTTGTTTTTTTGCGGATATGACAAATTCATGCATGCAGGTCTTTCCATACGGTATTTCGTAATATTCTGAAAGGATGTTTCTCAGGTAATTGGCGTTTAAGACGGCGTTTTCCCCCGTTTTTATTATCCCCTCCTTTCCTAACGACAACAGGTACGTATATGCCCGAATCATTATACCCACATGACCATAAAAAGCCCTGACCCTTCCTATTGAGTCCGGGAAATCATACGTTAATGCATATGAATCATCCTCATTTTTTACTGTTCGTGGTATAGGGAGGAATACCTCTAATGCCCTTGAAACCCCTATCGGACCCGCCCCAGGCCCGCCTCCTCCATGAGGGGTAGAAAATGTCTTGTGCAGATTAAGGTGTAAAATATCTACCCCCATGTCTCCCGGACGTGCTATGCCCAGAAGCGCATTCATGTTGGCGCCGTCACAATAAACCAGCGCTCCGGCATCGTGGGCGATTTTACTTATTTCAAGTATATCTTTTTCAAAAAGACCTAGGGTGTTGGGGTTGGTAACCATGAGAGCCGCTGTATCATTTGACAGCATTTGTTTCAATTTTTTAACATCGATAAGTCCGTTGGCGTCTGATTGGACGGATGCTATACGGTAGCCGCAAAGGGCAGCGGAGGCAGGATTTGTTCCATGGGCAGAATCGGGCACAATAATGGTATTTCTGATTTCCCGCTGCTTCTTCATATATGCCTGAATTATCAGCATACCTGTTAATTCACCATGGGCGCCCGCCGCAGGTTGTAATGTGAAACAAGGCATACCTGATATATCTGCAAGCATCTGTTCCAGATCGTAGAGTATTTTTAAAATACCCTGACATTGTTCTTGCGGTTGATAAGGATGTAGCCTTGTAAAACCTTCCAGGTTTGCGGCATCTTCATTAATCTTCGGATTGTATTTCATGGTACATGAACCCAGCGGATAAAAATGCGTGTCAACGCAATAGTTCATTTGGGAAAGTTTTGTAAAGTGCCGCACTATGTCAATTTCCGATACTTCGGGAAAGTTGGGGTTCCGGCTCCTTTGCATTTTTTGAGGAATTAACTGTGTTATTGGGCTTTCCGGCACATCGCAGGCGGGCAGGCTAAAACATCTTCTGTTGGGAACAGATTTTTCAAAGATAAGCGGCTCTGGGGTATTCATAATGTGTGTATAGTGGTTAAGGTTGATTCGTATTGTTAAAAGTGTTACCAGGATGATTTCTTACTTGTAGAGAGATAATGCCTTTGTAGTTTGCGGGAGGGTAATTTACTATATCTGTAAAATCCCCATCCAAAGAAATCAAAATAGAATCGAGTTCCTGCGCTATTGAAATTACAGTTTGGTCAACCGCATCCGGAGAAGCATAATCCCTTAATCTAAACACTTCGAAACCAGCATCCAGAAGTGTTTAGATTATAAAATTGAAAACACAGTGATCCTCAAGGAATCTCAACGCCATCAAACGGCTACCTCATATTCAGAAAGCTCGCGGGCATAATCCAGACAAGCTGCTATTTGTTCCTTAGTAATACCAGGAAATTCCGCCATAATTTTTTCAAGAGGTTCGCCAGCAGCCAAATACCCAAGGATAAGGCTAACCGGTATTCTGGTTCCTTTAATTCTGGGTTTTCCCCTAAGCACATCCGATGTACTTACAATGTGGTTCCTCCAATCCACCATTATTTCTCATCCTGTATTAATTTTTATAGGGTAAAATTATGCGTGCATTATAGACAACGCAATTCCATTGTCAATATTTAAAAAGTGTTACGAGAACTCTTTCATGACCCGGAGTTTTGTCTTGCGCTATTGCTTTTGCTGTGTGAACATTATTATTATATTTTGAACTCAAAACTATACACAAACTACTATCATGGCCAAAAAGAACCCCCCCTTCTGAAACAATCATTGATACGTACACATTTCCTACAAGTGAAATACATGCCATAAATAGTACTGGACGATGTCGCATTCCTTTTGATGGAGGGGAATCAACCAAAAGAGCTAACTTAAAATTACGGATTAATTTAACCGTGTAATGAAATTTACAGATTCGCGTTTGTTGGCGTTCATTGGCGGTTCCTTTATTAACCGAGAATAGACGTAAATAGACGCTAATGAATAACGCATTACGAAGCTTTCTTATCCTCCTTTTGTTTCGCGGTTTTTACGCTTGTTACAAAAACTGCAAAATCTACGTAGGGGCGTAGGGCAAAATAAATTGATTATTAATAAAAATAGTGTTTATTTTATGATTAAAAATACTATGATGAAAAACGAAGAGTAGTAGGGAAGGAAGCATCCGGTATAGTATTTACCTTTATAAAACAAATGGAAAATGGGCAGATATGAAAGCCGCTATTGCCTAAAAACAATCATATAAAACGATCATGCTTGTCAGTAGAAGGATTTTTAATGGAAATCAGAAGATTTAAAAAACTACTCGTTGCCAACCGTAGTGAAATAGCAATACGTGTTTTTCGTGCAGCGCACGAATTGGGCATAAGGACTGTAGCAATATATTCCCATGAAGATCGTTTCGCACTTCATCGGTTTAAAGCAGACGAAGCATATCAGACAGGCACAGGCAAAGATCCCGTTAAAGCGTATCTGGATATAGAAGGAATCATTCAACTTGCCAAAGACAAGGGGATAGACGCCATACACCCGGGTTACGGGTTTCTCTCTGAAAATGCTGGCTTTGCCCGCGCATGCGAAAAAGCTGGCATTGTCTTTATAGGCCCACGTTCGGAAATACTTGAGCTGCTTGGCAACAAGATATCCGCCAGGCAGATAGCCGGCCAGGCTCAGGTCCCAATACTTTCCGGAAATAAATACCCTATCAGGCACCCGGATGAAGCCAAGGCCTTTTGCCGTGAAGTGGGATACCCGGTTATCATTAAGGCTGCCAATGGAGGCGGCGGACGGGGAATGCGTATCGTTCTGGGCGAATCTGAATTGGTAGGCCGCCTTAACGAAGCGCAGCGCGAATCAATGACGGCCTTTGGCTACGATGAATGCTTCATTGAAAAATACATAGAAAAGGCGCGTCATATTGAGGTGCAAATACTGGGAGACAAACATAAAAATATTGTACACCTCTATGAACGAGACTGTACCCTTCAAAGGCGCCATCAGAAAGTTGTAGAGATAGCCCCGGCACAGCATCTTGATGCGTCCGTCAGGCAAGACATCTGTAACGCGGCGGTAAAAATATGTAAATCGGTAAATTATGATAATGCCGGCACGGTGGAATTCCTTCTCGATACGGAAAAAAACACATTTTATTTTATTGAAATCAACCCAAGAATACAGGTTGAACACACCGTTACGGAAACAATAACCGATATCGACATTGTCAAAAGACAGATATTGATCAGCAAAGGGTTTCCCCTTGATTCACCTGAAATCCGGATACCAAACCAGGAATCAATCCAAACCAGGGGGGTCGCCATTCAAAGCCGGATCACCACAGAAGATCCTTCCAATGCGTTTATTCCTGATTACGGACGTATTCAGCATTACCGTTCTGCCGGCGGTATGGGCATTCGCCTTGATGCAGGAACCGCCTTTTCCGGAGCCATTGTCACCCCCTATTACGATTCTCTGCTCGTGAAGGTTACAGCGTCCGGAATTTGTTTTGAGGATGCAGTTAACCGCATGGACAGGGCTTTGGATGAATTCCGGATTCGCGGCGTAAAAACTAATATTCCGTTCCTCATCAATCTTATAAATCACAAAGATTTCCTGAAAGGAAAGTGCACTACACGTTTTATTGACGAGAACAAAGACCTTTTCCGTTTTTCCCGGCGCAGGGACCGTGCTACGCTTATTATGCGTTTTTTAGGAGACGTCCTTGTCAACGGCCATCCACTTATCAAAGAACTTCCGAAATCCGTATGTCGCCGCAAAGCGCCGGTACCCACAGTTGACCATAAAGAATCAAGGCCGAAAGGCGCCCGTGATATGCTGTTTGAAATGGGACCGGCAAAATTTGTTCAGCATATTCGCAATGAAAAACGACTGTTATTGACAGATACTACATTTCGTGATGCACACCAGTCACTGCTTGCAACCCGCATGAGAACTATCGATATGTTGAAAATTGCTGAGGTATACTCAAAGAACCATGCCGATTTCTTTTCAATTGAAGTGTGGGGCGGAGCAACCTTTGATACTGCGATGAGGTTTCTTACGGAGTGTCCCTGGGATCGTTTGCGCTCCATGCGCAAACTTGTGCCCAACATACTCTTTCAAATGCTGCTCAGGGCTTCTAATGGCGTGGGATATACAAATTATCCCGATAATGTTGTCAAGGCATTTATCAGACAGGCGGCTGAAAGCGGAATAGACGTGTTTCGTGTTTTCGACTCTCTTAACTGGGCTGAGAATATGAAGGTGGCGATGGATGCTGTTCTGGAAACCGGCGCCTTATGCGAGGCGGCGATATGTTATACCGGTGATATACTTGACCCGAAACGCACGAAATATACCCTTGACTATTATGTGAAAATGGCAAAAGAACTGGAAGAACTGGGAGCGCATATGCTGTCAATAAAAGATATGGCAGGACTACTGAAGCCCTACGCTGCTTATGAGCTTGTTTGCGCTTTGAAGTCGGCAGTAAACATTCCGGTACATTTGCATACGCACGACACTTCCGGCGGACAGATTGCCACCCTTATAAAAGCAGCAGAGGCTGGAGTAGATATTGTGGATGCGGCTATGGGACCCCTTTCCGGATTAACATCTCAACCCAATTTGAATACACTGGTAGAGATGCTGCGGTTTCACGAACGCAGCACCGGCATGGACTTTAAAGCACTCGGACTGCTCTCGGATTACTGGGAAGTGGTCAGGGAATACTATGCGCCATTTGAATCCATCCAAAAGGCATGTACCGCAGAGGTGTTCCATCATGAAATTCCTGGGGGACAGTTTACCAATCTTTTCCAACAGGCGCACTCAATGGGATTGGCGCACCGGTGGCGCGAAATTACGGATGTTTACGCAGAGGTGAATCAGCTTTTTGGCGATATTGTAAAAGTAACCCCCTCTTCAAAAGTGGTCGGGGATATGACGCTTTTTCTGGTCACGAATAATATGAAGGCAAAGGATATTCTCGACAACGAAAAAGATATTTCATTTCCGACCTCTGTTGTTGAATTTTTTGAGGGACGCCTTGGCCAGCCCACGGGAGGTTTTCCTAAAGAAGTACAGTACAAAATATTGCGTGGAGCGCCTGCTTATACGGAAAGGCCGGGCGCTAATCTTCCACCTGTGAACCTTGAAGAGGTGAAAGAAAAAGTAGAGTCCTGTATCTTCAGGAATATCTCCAACGAAGAGCTTATGTCTTATTTAATGTATCCGGAAGTCTTCTTTCAATATGCAGAACACAGAAAGAAATATGATGATGTATCTGTCATTCCTACGAATGTGTTCTTCTACGGCATGCCCATGCATGAAGAAATCTATATTGAAATCGAAGAAGGGAAAACCCTGATTTTCAAACTGGTAGCAATAAGTACGGTAAATGAGGAGGGGAATTGCACGGTATTCTTCGAAATGAACGGCCAGCCGCGTGAAGTTGTTATTGCAAATCGTAAAATTGCCGCTTCAATCATCAGACATCCCCAAATAGAGGAGGGGAATAGCAAGCATGTCGGAGCGCCTATGCCAGGCATGATTGTTAAAGTAAAAGTATCAGCAGGTGATAAAGTTGCCAAAAATGATCCGCTCCTGATTATGGAGGCGATGAAAATGGAAGCAACCATTTATGCAGAGCACGATGGCGAGATTAGTAAGGTGCTGGTGAAACCAAGAGACAATGTAGAGGCCAGGGATCTGCTTTTTGTTTACAAGTGATGAGACAGGAGGCAATACACAAGGAAGCAGCCCATTTAGTACCTTATTAGTCATTAGTCATTGGTCAATTATAAGCTTGTATGGAAATATTACAGGAAATCAAACTGTTATCTAATATTGAAAAACTGAAAAGTCGTGCTGCAAGCACTTAGCAGTAATGTATACAAATAAAAATATATCTCATAATTGCCGTAAATTAATATGATATTTGGGAAGTCTAATATAAAGTTAGCAGTCAGAAAACAACAATGACGCGTAAATCAAATGCCGAGTTTGTAAAGTGGTTTGGACCACTTCTTGACGCGCTCCGTGACCTTGGAGATTCCGGTAGGCCGCGAGAAGTTTCGGACCGTATAGCCAAGAATCTTAACCTCACAGACGAGGTGCTGGACGAAACATTGAAGTCCGGTGACAGCAGGTTTCACAATCAGGTTGCCTGGGCGAGGCAGTATCTGGTCTGGGAGGGAATGCTCAAATCGTCCAAGCACGGCACATGGACGCTCACGGAAAAGGGTCGTACAGCACACATTTCTGATGCTCAGGCAGCCGAAATATTCAAGAAATGGGTCGCGATCCACGCCGAGAACAGGAAACAAAAAGCGGCGGAGCAGGGTGAAGCAACGGAAGAGGAAGCACCCACCCCGGACACACCGCAAGCAGATCAGAAAATGAGCCTGATCGCTATTCTGCGCTCATTGAGCCCGCTCGGCTTCGAGAAGGTGTCTCGGGAACTCCTGCGTGAATCAGGATTTGAAAATGTCGAGATCACGGGAGGTTCAGCCGATGGCGGCATAGATGGCTTCGGCACACTGGAGATCAATCCGTTCGTAAGTTTCAAAGTATTGTTTCAGTGCAAGCGATACGCGGATGGCAACTTGGTTGGTCGTTCACTTCACAAGTGGGCGACTTTAGAAATGCCATGATCGGAAGAGCCGAGAAAGGAATCATCATTACAACATCTTCATTTACCAACGCGGCAGTAGTTGAAGCCAATCGAGAGGGTGCGCCAAAAGTTGAACTTGTTGATGGTGCAAAATTGGTCGAAATGTTTCAGCGCGTTGAGCTTGGAGTTAAAAAGCGGACAGTTTATGACGTCGATCTAAGCTATTTTGAGAGGTTTAGAGATTGACTGCTAACAATGCGTTGCAGGTGACGTCTGTCCCGCTGCTCGTGCCAGCCGCACCTGAACGCAGACGTTAGCTGTTTAAGAATATAGTTGATAATAATAGTATAATTTAACCATGAATCAGAAACTGTACATAGAGACAAGTATTATAAGCTATCTAACCTCTAAACCGAGTCGTGATATTATTATAGCCGCTCATCAACAAATTACATACGATTGGTGGTCTACTCATCGAGATGAATTTGATTTATTCACTTCACAATTTGTAATCGATGAAGCCGAAGCAGGCGACCCCGATGCAGCACAAAAAAGATTATTGGAATTAAATAAAATAGCTTTACTTGATATCACAAATGATATTATTGGTTTATCAGAAGCTTTAATGGATAAGAAATGCTTACCTCCTAAAGCCGTGGTAGATTCTTTACATATTTCTATAGCATCAATCCATAATATGAATTATTTATTAACCTGGAATTGTAAACATATAGCAAATGCGAAAATGCGACCATTAATTGAGAAAGTAATATTTGATAATGGTTATATCGCTCCGATAATCTGTACTCCAGAAGAATTATTAGGAGAATAAAAAATGTATAATGATCCAATAATAGAAGAGATTCATAAGTATCGTGAAAAACACGCCGCCAAATTTAATTACGATATTAAGAAAATTGTAGATTATTATAGAAAGCGACAAAACGAAAGCTCAAAAAAAATTGTAAGTTTCATTAAAAAAGCTGATGAAATCCACACAGAAAACTAATAATATCTTTTTGGTAACTATTCAGCGTAAACGATACACGGCTCGTTCCCAAAACCTTGTACTGAACGTAGTGAAGTATCTGTTTGAGAACGAGTTGCGCTCTGCACCCCCGGTAGTTTGATAAATTACGCTGAATAGCTACGCCTAAGTTCTTGTCGTCTGTTTCTACTCTACTGGTTCCTCTTTTGTATTTTACGTTTATTTGATTCTGGCTTGTCCCGCTTTAGGATAATATATGGAAAATGGGCTTATACTTATACATACCGGAAATGGAAAAGGGAAAACTACCGCGGCATTAGGGCTTTGCTTTCGTGCTATTGGACAGGGGATGAAAGCGCTTATGCTTTCATTTATCAAAAGTTCTCAAAAAACCGGCGAGATGAGGGCTGCTAAATTATTGGAACCTGATTTTAAGATGGTTCTCATGGGGCAGGGATTTATTAAAACGCAAAAAGGACATTTTTCCGAAGAAACTATCAAAAATGTCAAAGAATCCTGGGAATATGCGAAAAAGGAGATTTTCTCAGATGAATACGATCTCATTGTTCTTGACGAAATTAACCATTTGATTGATTATGGATTGCTGGATGTCGAAGACGTTATTGGGGTGATACAAAATAAACCCAGGCGATTGAATCTTGTCCTTACAGGACGGAATGCCAAAAGTCAATTGATCGATATTGCGGATTTAGTGACTGAGATGAAAGAAATAAAGCACCACTATAAAAATGGAATAAAGGCACGTAAAGGGATAGAATTTTAGCGGGGTGAAGTCTCAAACCGAAAAGGGATACAGATTTTTAATGTTTATTTTTTCATCTTGTTATATTATGAAAACATGTCTGAATCAAAACTAAATGTACTATTATTACGATACACACAAGACCCTGAACATATCGTGGCGCAAGCCGCCAAACTGTGTTATAGCCCCTCCTCTGTTGCTGAATTAAAGGAACAGATTGACAGCAAGGATCAGTCCGTTTTTATTGAAAAATTAACGGAAATGGGGCATCTCTCGCCCATAGAACACGTCAGTTTTACCTTTGGTATAGAGGGCATTTCCCGCGCCTGTTCACATCAGCTTGTCCGGCATCGTTTGGCTTCTTATTCCCAGCAAAGCCAGCGTTATGTGGGAAAGTACAGTAAGAAAACCGGTGGTTTTGATTTTGTTATCCCCCCCAGGATTGAAAAAATCGGAAAAAAACAGTGGTTCATTGAAAAAATGAATTGTATTCAGGAATGGTATGATGAACTGATAGAGGCGCTGGGCGATAGTGGAGAAAGCACATTTGAAGACGCCAGATTTTTACTGCCCAATGCCGCGGAGACAAAGATTATCATTACCATGAACGCCCGCGAATTATTGCATTTCCTTCGTGTACGTTGCTGCAATCGCGCACAATGGGAAATCAGGGCTATGGCAATTGAAATGCTGCGGCTCGCGAAAAAGGTCGCCCCAAATATTTTGAAAGATGCAGGCCCTGGTTGCGTAAACAATGCATGCCCGGAAGGAAAAATGACGTGCGGGAAGATGGATGAAGTGAGAACTATGTTTAGAAATATATGATACTGTGGGTTGCCTCTTTTTTTCTATTTTTTTGTAAGTTTTTCTTCGTGTCCTTTGCGTTCAATATTCTTTGTACTACTATCCATCAACTTCTTGTTTTTTATGCTAGTTTTTTTAAATGCATAACCGTCCTTCGGAGTGAAAGATAAAGCCAGAGTGAAAATCTCACTTTCACTTTATCTCTCACTCCGAAGGGTTGTTTCGTATTTCGAATTTGGTTGCGACTAAAGGACTCGCCAGGTGTTCCGTGGTTAAAGAGCGTGTTATTTGCGAGGTTGCTTCGGAAAAGACCCTCGCAATGACACGCTGGCACCCTTGTAATGACACGCTTTTGTCATTGCGAGTCCTCAGTTTGTCATTGCGAGGGCTTTTTCCGAAGCAATCTTTTTCAATAACACCGGATTCAATCAAAGTAATTTGTAATGGATAAATTATACTCTGTTTACATAATGACGAATAAAAATGATACAGTACTCTACACATGGGTAACGAACAATCTTAAAAGAAGAGTATATGAACATAGAGAGAAGAGGGTCGAGGGATTTACAAAAAAGTATAATGTTACAAAACTTGTCATTGCGAGGGTCTTTTCCGAAGCAATCAGTATACTACGAGATATTTCGTGACGTAAGAAACGCCATATCCCGTGAGAAGCAAATTAAGGGTGGCTCAAAGGGCTAAAAAAATAGAATTAATTAATGGAATGATGCAGGATGGAAGGATCTCCATGACGGTTTATGAGGTTGCTTCGGAAAAAGCCCTCGCAATGACGAGGTGGTTAAACTCTCTTTGGTTGCGGCTTTGCTGCGATGTGTATTATGTATTATTCCAGTTACATTTGCATACGCATAACTTCCTTGTATGTTTCTACCAGTTTGTTCCGGGTTTCCATCATAAACTTAAAGCTAACCTCCGCCTTTGACATGGCAACCATAACTTCGTGGATGTTTTCAATCTTTCCGCCGGAAAATTTCTCGATACTGTCACTGGCTTTCACCTGAAGGTCATTAATCTCATTGATAAAACCTCCCAATGTATCTTTAAAGGAAGCGCCTTTCTGCTCTTCAACAAAATCAAACCCTTTGTTTTGTTGAATTGAATCGCCATTATTATTAATCGGTAAAACAGCCATAACTACACCCCTATCTTCCAATAATTGACAATGCCTGATTTGTAATATCTTTAGAAGAATTTATCACCGCAAGATTCGCTTCGTAAGATCTGGACGCCGTGACCAGATCAACCATCTCCGTTGCAATGTTTACGTTAGGCATCTCTACAAAACCATTTTCATCCGCCTGAGGATGCCCGGGAATAAATACCTTATTAAAAGGTTCTTTGCTTTTCATAATATTACTCACCTTTACGCCGCCCAAACGTTCCATTCCATCAATATCGGACAAATTAGCCGCCTTATTAAGAATAGACTGAAATTCCACTTGTTCCCTGCGATACGGACCGCCGTCGGGAGAGTTAGTAGCGTTTGCATTAGCAATATTATTTGCTATCACATTCATGCGGATACGTTCCGCGGTAAGCCCGGTAGCGCTTATATCCAGCGCTGAAAATACCTTACTTATTCCCATATTTTCCCTCCTTATCCTTTAGAGCCGTCAATTGCGGCTTTTACTAAATCAAATTTTTTTGCCAGTAACTGCGAATATATTTTATAAAAACCCGTATTTTTCAGTAAAGTAGCAACCTCTTTTTCCATATCCACCGTGTTTCCATCGTTGCGCAATGTCCCATCTACAACATCTTCTGAAATTACGACCTTTGGTTCAAACTTATTAAAATTTTTCTGCGAACTGCTTTGTATAGCCTTTTCAAGCTCACCCTCAAAATTAACCACCATTTTCTTGTAACCAGGAGTGTTTACATTGGCAATGTTGTTTGCAACAACCTTGTGCCTTAGAGACGAAACATCCAACATATTCTCTAATAAACCAAACGTTTTATCTAAACCAATATTCATAATCTTTCTCCTTATCCACAGAACATCGCAAAACAAATACCGGAAAACAGAGACAGCAAATACAATATGCAATAAAAATACACATATATCTATTTATCAATAAGATACAGCGTAAGTAAAAATATATTATTGCATCCGTGAAGGCAAATCTTTGCCCCCCTATTAAGAAAAAATTTCACGGTATGTAGGAAAATACATCGCCTTCTGCTCAATCCTCAGTCCTCAATCCTCAATCTGCAATTTGCCGACTGCCGATTGCCGATTTCAGAAGTCAGAAGTCAGAAGTCAGAGTTTTTCGCGGACATCTGACCTCTGATCTCTGATCTCTGACATCTGACCTCTATTGAAAGCCGACTGCCGACTGTAGATTGTAGATTGCTACGGTATAATGGGAAATCCCAAGTCCCCAATACCTCCATTGCCACAATTTATTGAGCAATTACGTATTTATTGAGTTTATTCCGCAATGTTCTGGTTGTAATTTTAAGCAACCCGGCTGCCTTTGTTTTATTCCCGCCCGTTTTTTCGAGTGTGGTAAAAATCAACTCCTTCTCTGCATCTTCAATAGATTGACCATTCTTTTTTATGTTTACGGAATCATTACACATGGTATGTTCGGATTTTTTTATGTCAATGAGGGATGTAAAGTTCTCTAATCCAAGCTCTTCCGATGAACCCATAACAACCGCTCTTTGCATAATATTTTTCAATTCCCTCACATTCCCAGGCCAATTGTATTGGGAAAGGTAATCCATTGCCCTTTTTTCAATCGATTTGACAGATGAATTATTTTCCGAACTATATTTTTCAAGATAGGTATTCGCCAGCAACGGGATATCTTCGCGCCTCTCCCGTAAGGGCGGTAAGTGTATTGGAACAACATTTAACCGGTAAAACAAATCCTCGCGAAACGTCCCCTTTTGTATTTCCTTTGCCAAATCCCTGTTTGTGGTTGCCACAATGCGGACATCGATTTTTATGGTTTTTTCTCCCCCAACCCGCTCAAATTCCTCTTCTTCCAGCACCCGCAACAACTTTGCCTGTATATTGGGAGAAATCTCGCTGACTTCATCAAGAAGCAGCGTACCTTCGTTTGCCAGTTCAAAGCGTCCTATACGCTTTGCCACCGCTCCGGTATATGCGCCGCGTTCGTGCCCAAAGAGTTCGCTTTCCAGGAGGGACTCTGCCAGGGCTGCGCAATTTACCCGAATAAAAGGTTTTTCGCAGCGCGGGCTGAAATAATGTATCGCACGCGCAACTAATTCCTTGCCCGTACCGCTTTCTCCCTGTATAAGAACACTTGCCTTGCTCTGTGCAATCTTTTTCAGTTGTTCATATATTTGCGACATTTTAGAATTTTTGCTGTACACAGGCTCAGATTTTTCATCCACATTGGAAGCAGACCGCCAGTATTTATTTTCGGCGATTAATTTCTGCCGTTCATTCACCCTTGAGATTAAAAGCTCTATCTGATCGGGAGAAAAAGGTTTTATAATGTAATCATAAGCGCCTTTTCTCATAGCTTCCACAGCAGACTCTATAGTGCCATACGCAGTCATGAGAATGACTACGGTTTCCGACGAAATTCCCTTTACCTTTTCAAGCGCCTCCATGCCGTCCATTCCAGGCATTTTCATATCCATGAATATCATGTCAAAATCTTCTTTGCCGATTCGCGAGACGGCTTGCTGTCCGTTGCCAACCCCTGTAACATCATATCCGCCTCTTTTCAGCGTTTCACAGAGGTATTCACGCCCCAATGCATCATCATCGACAACCATTATTTTCTCGACACTCATTTTATTCCCCTATAGACTGGAAGACATAAATAACTTGCTACTTAAGCAAACTGCATCGCCAATGCCTCTTCTTCCGGAACGAAGGCGCTGTACGAATCCATATAGTCATGCGAATTTATGGGCAGATTAATATAAAATGTCGTTCCCTTTCCCTCTTCGCTTTCAACAAAGATTTTGCCGTTATGCGCTTCTACAATTTTGTTCACAATTGCCAATCCAATCCCCGTTCCATCCTGTTTTGTAGTAAAAAAGAGGTCAAACATCTTCCGGACAACCTCTTTTTTAATTCCTACTCCGGTATCCTTTATGCCAATCTGAACAACGCCGTTGTCGTTTTCTCCCTCTATTGTCCGCGTAAATACCGTTAAATGGCCTCCGCATGTCATAGATTGAATTGCATTTAAGCAAAGATTCAAAAAGACCTGCTGCAATTTTTCCGCATCGCATTTCAAACAATAATCATCTGCGCCGTATTCTTTATGGATAGAAATAGCATCTATTCCATTCCGGTTCATGTCTTCCTTAATAAAAAAGAGTGTTCTGTCCAAAATTTCAGATATACGGCTATTCATTAAACTCAATCGCACCGGACGCGCGAATACCAGCAACTCGGTAACCGTTTTGTTCAGATTTTTTGTGCCTTGTATTATATTTTTTACCAGTTTCTTACGGGGGTCGGAATCTTCAAAGTCCCTTGCAAGTAATGCAGAAAACCCTTCAATACCATTTAGTGGATTACGAATTTCATGGGCAATACTTGCCGCCATTGCGCCAATGGCAGCCAGTTTATCCGCTTTTCTCAGTCGCATTTCCAAATCTCTTATCTTTGATAAGTCTTTAAACACCTCTACAGCGCCTATAATATTGTCCTGCGAGTCCTTAATCAGTGACACGCTGCTTTCCAGCATCCTGGTTAATCCCTGGCTGGTTTTTATTTTACGCTCAACATTAATAAAATTTT
The DNA here is from genome assembly GCF_027493735.1 of Candidatus Kuenenia sp. Taxonomy (NCBI): domain Bacteria; kingdom Pseudomonadati; phylum Planctomycetota; class Candidatus Brocadiia; order Candidatus Brocadiales; family Candidatus Brocadiaceae; genus Candidatus Kuenenia; species Candidatus Kuenenia sp. The sequence continues at coordinate 126,110 of NZ_JAOSKF010000024.1, read as the reverse complement.
GCCCCTTTTTAATAGCCTCCGTAAGCAAGGATTCACCACCGTCCGCATTTTCGTATAAACACGCTATATTTCCCCCTACCACGCAAGACCCGCTGAAGCTCAATATTTCTTCTGCCGCCGTATTGAAAGTAGTTATTTCCCCTTTCACATTTATGGCGATAACACCGCTATGAATACTTCCCAAAAGACTATTTAGATATTTCGTAAGGCTGTCGAGTTCCTGCACTTTATCCTTTAAACGGGCATTTGTATCTTCCATCTCCTTATCTATTTCCTTTACCCTGCTTTGCAGCTTATTGTACGCCTCTTCCAAACGCAATGTATAAAGATTAAACTGTTCAAAGGCGGTTGCGAGTTCATTCCTGAATTTTTTCGGATATTTGTTCACGGCAATATTTTTCATAACGTAACCCCGTTTTCTTTTCCCATTATTTCACTCATTATTATCAGAAAGCATTAACAATTTATTATTCTTCAATGTATTTTTCCCCTGCCATTCCTTCCACCAGGCAATATCATCAACATACCATTTCGCTTGCACTATTAGCTCACTCTTCGGATTTTCGTCGATAAAACGCTGGAATTCATTCAGCGCGTCATCGTATTTTTTTAACTGCCGGAAACAATTTGCAATCTGGTACCGGGCCCACATGTATTGATACGGCGTAACCGCTTCTTGCGGAATATTTTTATAACCCTGCAAGGCTTTTTCATATTCACCCAATGTATAAAAACATTCTGCTATTGTTATGGGAGGCGTCTCTTTTTCTATGCCGGTCAAATAGCGATGCAGCCGGTTGTGCATCCTGGCTCTCTCCTCGCCATCCTCAACGGACGCATCAACTTCTTCTTTTTGCGGCACTGCATCCTCAAAGTTTTTTGAATACTGTAATGGCGTGTATTCTGAAATCTCGTTTGATGTATCACCGGCATCGCTTTGGCCGTCTGTTTTTGACACATTGCCCACTTCATGAACCGCCACAGAATCAATATCTTTCGTTGCGCCTGATTTAAAATATTTCCCAATCCCTGTCTCTGAAGTAACGCCTTGCAATGTTAAATATTTCTTTTCTAATTCCCGAAGCCGTTCGTTTTCAACGTTGAGATTTGATAATACCCTTTCCACTCCTTGATGTTCGCCCGCACCAGACGAAGTACCGACCAAAGCAGAACTTCCATGAGATACGTCCTGAATCTCTCCGGTTCCTGCATTTTTTCCACTGTTTACAGTCTCGCTAAACAAACATCTTTCAGAACTTATAAAAACAGGCACACCCATCCACAAAGCCATAAAAACCACCAGGAACTTTTTCTCTGTTTTTTTCAAAAAACTCAAATAACACGTCCTTATGTTTACCTATGCTGGCGTAGCCAGAACCAAACAAGAAAGAAATAAAAAATACGAAAATTAGAATCCACCCCCTGCACCCCCGCCAGCGGGGGACATTCTTCCCCTTTGGAGGGGGGTAAGGGGGAGGATTTTGCCAAAAAAAGCAAAGAAATCACTGCTAAGGTACTAATTAGTTCATGATATTAAAAAAAATGCAATCAGTATAAAGGGCATCGCAAAAGCAGTGCCGTACACGGTCGACAACAATAACCCTGCAGGCAGATACTACAGAAACTACGGCACATGGACTCACAACTATTTTACAAAAGAAAGCTTATGTCACAATAAGTATCAAAAAAATACCAGGTAGCCATACCTGAAGCGCCTGTCGTTGTTATTGATTAAGTAAAAAATATGGACGTGTTGTCTAATTATAAGACAATACTGAGGCGGGAGACTTTATACAAGGTCATCACTTGGGGTTTTGCAGTTTGTCAGGGTGCATGCCCGATTTTTGTAAAATTTGACTCCCTGTTTTGCTTGAACCTTAACCTTGACATCAATATTTTTATAAGTACAATGTACATATGATCGAATTAACATTTGAATGGGATAACCGGAAGGAAAAGTCCAATATCAAAAAGCATGGGATTTCCTTCGAAGAAGCGCGTATAGCCTTTTATGATGAAAATGCCATTCAATATTTTGATCCCGACCATTCACACGAAGAAGATCGTTTTATCTTACTTGGAATAAGTTATAAACTTAGGCTTCTGGTCATCTGCCACTGTTTCCGGGAAAGCGATACAGTTATCAGAATCATCTCTGCGAGGAAAGCCGATGGCGATGAAGAAAGTGAATATTGGAGGAACAGACAATGAGAGACCATTATGATTTTTCCAAAATGAAGGGGCGTAAAAATCCTTATTTAAAGTATTTAAAACAACCGGTTACTATGCGTTTGGACCGTGATACTGTTCTCTATTTCAGGTCTATGTCGGAGGATACCGGTATTCCATACCAGACCCTAATAAATCTTTATCTTCGTGACTGTGCAATCAGTCAAAGAAAACTCCAAATAAAGTGGCCCCCCGGAAAAGCCGAACAACCGGCTTGAAGCAGGGGTAAAGACGCAGTTAAAGATTTGGAAAATGGATGGTGCTTAGGGACATAGAAGAATTTAATATGCCTGTAATTGTCATTTCTGCCAAGGTGAGAAATCCTAAGATTCCTCACCTTGCTCAGTCCTCAATTTGCAATTTGCCGACCGTAGACTGCCGATTGCGGGGGGATTCTTTTATGGCTGAGACAGGCATCATCCCAACTCTAAACGAAACGCTTTTATTGCTTGTTCCAGTTTTCCCATAGCTTTATAACAAGCGCCAATTCTTTCAAATGCAAACGCCCTGATTTCCTTTTCGCTGCTATTTCCTAAAACATCTATATATGCCTTCACAGCTTGTTCGTATTTTTTTTCGCAGAAGAGTGCATCCGCCAGGCCAACCATTCCTTCTATTAATACCTTGCTGTAAGGGTACTTCTTTATAAAATCCTTAAAACCTTCCTGCGCCCGCGCATAATTATCATCATCAAAATAACACCATCCTATCTCCATGGCCATTTTGTCCGCATATTCATTAGTTGGCCAAAATTGTATCCCTTCCCGGAATGTTTTTATCGCAGAATCATAAAAGTGCATTGCCCGCAGAGACTTTCCCAAAAAATACATACCACGTGGGACATTGCTGCTGTTTGGATAGGTTTCCAGCGCTCTCTTAAAAACCTGGAATGCCTCAACATAATTCTCATTATTATAGAAGCACTCTCCCAATAAGAAACTTGCGTCTTCGGCATATCTCTCATTGCCAGCATTGGCCAGGAAATTCCCCAAAACTGTTTTGGCATCCTCATACTCCTTCAACGAGAATAAACATTTTCCTATTAAATATTCAATCTCAGCCCCTACATGGAGGGAATTATAGAGTTCCCTGGCCTCCATCAATGCCCGAATCGCCTCCCGGTGTTTTTCCATTTTTGCAAGCGCTTTGGCAATGTTAAGCTGCGCCTTAGCGGCAATCTCTGCTTCCGGATATCCATTCAGCACCCTTTCGTAGGTGTCCTTTGCCCGCACATAAAACCCCTGCATCATTAAAGAGTCGCCGATCCCCATAAAAGCATCGGCAATTAAAGGATCTTTCGGATAGCCATAAATAAACTGAAAATACGCCCGAATGGCGCTTTCCGGGTCATTGAGGCGGTAATAACAGTCTCCGATTTTAAATAAAGCATCTTTTGCAAAGAGAGACGTTATATATTTTTTTACAACAACCTGATATTCCTGCAACGCAAGAAAATTGAAACCCAGATCATAATAATAATTCCCCAGTTCATAATACGCCTTGACGACCATTTTGTCGTTGGGATATTTTATTTGTGCCCTTTGATATATTTGGGCAGCCTTATCCTTATAATAGTCAGATGCCGTATCGACGTTAAGCTGTGACAAAGAGGTAACAAATATAGCGTTCTCTTTCGGAATAAATTCCAGGTTGCGCATTCCGATAATTACTTCCAATATATCCTGTAATGGGCTTTTTTTGATTGATACATTTATAAAAGATGACAAGTATTCGGGTGCAATTTCTTCATCCACAATAATACTTTTGCCATAGACTGCTGACAGCGCTTTCAATATTTCAGACACCTGCACCTGTTTTGCGTTAATTGAATAAACCGGCATATCATACTCGTCCAGTTCTTTTTTCAGCATGATATTTTCATTTGGTTGTATAAAAACCTCTTTTCTTTCTTCCGGAGCACCACTCTTCTTTTCAGCCGCCTTCGTCCCGGCGCCATTATCTTCCTTTTCTTCTAACTCCTGATCTCTTAATATTTGCAATTGCATTTGGAGCATCTCAAGATTTCTCAACTCTTTATTTAATGATTCACTGAGTTCGCTTGATTCATCAATAGCCTGCAACTGCATCTGAAGCATTTCCAGGTTTTTCCTCTCCTCGTTCAATACGCCCTGCACGGTATTTGAGATATCCTCCTTCGCCTCGCCAGTAGTCTCCTCACCGGCTTTGGAAAGAGAGCATACAGGAAATACGCCTAAAAGAAATATGAGTATAAAAATTATTCTTCTATTCATTATTCATTATCCCATAAATGGTATATGCAGAATTTTGTAACACTTTAGTTTTTAGAAAAATTCCAATAATAACGCTACTTGCCGTATAAGTGCAGGGGCGGAGCATTTGCTATAAACGGTTGCCGCTCGTTCCTCACTTGAAATATCTAAGCCCACTAAATTCATGTAGTGCGACGAACCTCGTCGCACTACAAATGACAATTCCCCGTTTAACAAGACTAAAGTGTTACCAAAATTCTTCATTTGCCTTCCTATTCTTCGTTCTACAAATGGTCATTGCTTTTCCCGGATCCTGCGGTGACCGTACCTACCATTTGAGATGCATTTTTCAGACGTTTTGACTCCTCCCGGTAATAATCTCCGATTTTAAAATAAGACTCTGCCACGCACGACTTATCTTCTTCCGTTTTGCAGTCACCTTCCTGGGCGATAACGGAGTAAAGGGTTTTTCTTGCTTGCTTATAGTCCCCCAGTTTTGCGCAACATTCACCCATTTTTAATCTGCTTTGCAATTGATACTCGCTGTTAAGATAATCATTGTTTAAATGCCTGAACACTTCAAGGGCTTCCTTATAATCTCCCGATTGAAAATAACAATCGCCCAAACGATATACAATAAAATCCTCATTCAGAAAAGGCATCGATTTGTCTAATCCCTTTCCATAGAGAGAAGCCGCCGTCTTGTAATCGCCCTGTTCGTACAATCGATTTGCTTCGATGATATATTCTGTCCTGTCTTCCTGCGTTTCTTCCCGGCCTCGCTGTACACCAGAAGAATTTTCCCCCTTTATATCGTCTGACAGTTTTGCCTTAGCCCTTTTGCCACCCCTTAAATTGTCGTTCAAGTCCATATATTTATCCAAAGACTCTTCCAGCTTTTTTTCCACAAGGCGGGAAACCATTTTATTGCCTTTTACTTTAATCCAATCTTTCTGGAGAAATAAAAAGAAGCTTATCGCGCCTACTATAAAAAAAAGCACCATAGCGGAAAGTACATATTGATTGAGCAACATGCCCGCTTTTAACAATTTTTTTGATTTTACCGACTCGTCAGAGGCTTCATGAACAGGCATATCGGGCGCGTCTTCACCTTGCGAAATCGCTTCCGGGAAAGAATCTTCCTCCTCCCGTTTTTGCAGCCCTTCGATTATTTCATTTAATGCAGTTTCCTTTTTTTCGTCATCAGATGGAGTATTAGTCATATTTTATTACCTCTTAATAAAGTTAGTACCTTATCAGTAATTTCTTTGCATTATTTGACGAAATATTTAATGGTCACTTATGCAGTCGGCAATCTACAATCGGAAATCGGCAAATTGCAGATTTAGGATTGCCGACTGAGGACTGAGGATTAATTTCCCCCTGACCATAAAAATGTTCTTTCCAGTTTCCCCACACGGGGACCAATGCTTGACATTGCTTCATCCTCGTTCTCAAATACCTCCACAATGCGAAGCAGGCCGGTAATATCCATAAGTTTTTTAATGTTTTTATTTGTTTGAACCAGCTTAAATCCCTTTTGTTTTTCCCTGAAACAACTCACATAATATGCGATACTCCCCAATGCGTTTGCGGAAATATACTTTACATCTCTGAAATTCAGTATAATGGCGCATGCATCTTCGCACAAAATCTTAAGCATGCACTCCAGTTTGATTGCCCCCTCATACACGAGGTTCCCCTTTGGCGATAACACGACCACATTGCCTTTTTCATGCCTTTCAATTTCCATAGAAGTTTACCCGTTTCGCCAAAAAGACCGAAGTCCCGGTTCCCCTGCCGGATTGTATCATTACTCTATCCATTAACTGTTTCATAACAAAAATCCCTCGCCCGTCTTTTCTTGCTATGCCTTTATAAAATGTCGTATCAGGTTCTTCATAGTTCTGCGTATCAAATCCACAGCCCCTGTCGCTTACCACTATGATGATATCTTCCCCCAATCTAGAAAATTTCAGAACAATTTCCCCTTTTTCCCCCTCCTTGTATGCAAAGAATAATGCGTTCAAAACGGCCTCATTAACAGACGTAATAATGTCATGCCTCTTACACTCGTCACCCACTATTTTTGACAACTTTTCTTCGAATAATTGCAGCACTTCATCATAATCATCAATGGGCATGGAAATAGAAATCTCTTCTTTCCATGGCATGCATCTGCCATTCTCCAGGGTAAAGGCAGCGACGGAACAATTTCGTGCATCGGCAGTCAGTTCATGCCATCCAACTATTCCCTCTTTCATTTTTTTCGCCACATGCTCACAATCCCCGGCAACATCCCGCACAAGTGCATCCCTGAGCCTGTCTTTCTGAATAATTCCCTTCCGGATGCTTGTAGCAACAGCATTGCTGTCAATCACAATAAATCTATTACCCGCAGGCATTGGCAGGGTTTGCTCCGGCACGCTTATGTCAGGAAACATATTTAGGAATAAGGGATACGATTGCAACTGTGTCATTTCTTTTTCCTGCGAAAATACAAAACAGGCGAGTCCTTCCCCGCAAATTGAATAAGAGAGTTTTTGCCCTTGTTTCTCCAAAATTACACAGAAAAGCATAAGCGGAAAACGGTTTTTTATATTTTCGCAGAGAAATGTATTCATGTTTTTTATCAAAGATGCCGGTGATCTGCATGTTTTAGCCTCATAGCGAAAAACTGTTTTTATCACCGTATCCAGATTTTCCAACCCGGCCTCGCGTGAAAAACTTCCAAACAGCGCCAACTGGCGGTCATCAGTCTCAACGGCATCATAAAAAGTAAGATTTGCCTTCTCTGTTTCGTCCTGCACAATATAACAGGATGAATCCTTGTGCTTGTCAGTATATACCTCACACGGCCGTGGTTCTTCATTCCCGCGTTTTTTTTCGCTATGCGCATTTGTACCGGTATTTTCGCCTTCACTCAGGACTTTGCGAATCACCTTCTTCATATGTTCAAGCTTAAAAGGCTTTGTTATAAAATCAGAAACGCCGGTATGCATCGCCTCAATAACCGCCTCCGTTGAACCATAACCCGTCATAATAATCGCCCTTATTGAGGGATTTGCCTTCTTTATTTCAGCAATTAACTGCACGCCATTCATGAAGGGCATAGTTAAATCGCTAATCACCAAATCGTATTTTCTTTTTTTCGCCAATTCCAGGGCTTCAATGCTATCGTTGGTCTCCTCCACATCATAACCGTCATCCAAAAGGGTATTTTGCAAAGCCCATCGCAGCGTTTCTTCATCATCTACCAATAAAATTTTTTTCTTCATCTTTTTTTTATAGGCGATCTTTTGCTTATTAATTAAATATTACTGTGCAATGCCATACTCTTTTATTTTATTATATAAGGTCGTTCTGTTGATACCCAGCACCCTTGCCGCTTCCGTCCTTCGCCATGAGGTTTCTTTCAGGACATTTTCTATATGTTGTTTTTCCATAAATGCCAGTGAACGGGCATCAAGTCCGTCGCTGCTTACACAGTCAGTATTTCCATCAACAGTAATACCGGCAAGGCTTTCAGATTCTTTTTTCCCAACGCTGATATTTGCAACATATTTAGGCGATAATGCGCTGCCGTTTGCAATCAACACGCCTCTTTCTACCACATTCTTTAATTCTCTGATGTTCCCAGGCCAGCCGTATTCCAATAATATCCGTTCAGTATCGGGCGGGATATCGCAAATATTCTTGCCAAACTCATTATTATATTTATGTATAAAGTATTTCACCAAAAGCATTATATCTTCTCTTCTTTCCCTCAATGGCGGCACATAAATCGGCAATACCTTCAACCGGTAATACAAATCCTTTCTAAAATTTCCCGACGCTATTTCTTCTTCAAGGTTCCTGTTTGTCGAGGCAATAATCCGAACGTCTATTTTGATATCCTGTATGCCGCCAACCCTTTTGAACTGCCTTTCCTGCAGAATTCTTAAAAGTTTTGCCTGCAGCAAAACCCCCATCTCGCCTATTTCATCAAGGAAAACGGTTCCCTTATCGGCAATTTCAAACAAACCCGGTTTACCGGCTGTCGCCGCGCCGGTAAATGCCCCTTTTTCATAACCAAATAATTCTGCTTCCAGAAGGCTTTCCGTCAGGGCAGCGCAATTTATATCCACAAAACGCCCTGATTTTCTTGCGCTTAACCGGTGCACCGCCCTTGCAACAAGCTCTTTCCCGGTACCGCTCTCTCCTTGTATTAACACCGTTGTAGAAGAACTTTTTGCCACCTGTTTAATAAGAGAATATATCTCTTTCATCTGCGGGCTATTGCCAATAATAATTCCGTCCGATTCTTCATCAAACGTCCATTGCTTTTCCTTTATTTCAAGCACCTCCTGGCGCAGCCCCTGCCTCCTTAATGCCTTTTCAACCACCGACCTTAACCTGTCAAGCTTAAACGGTTTCTCTAAATAATCGTATGCCCCTAGTCTCATTACTTCAACTGCCGAGTCTACGCTTCCATATCCCGTCATTACCACCATTAACGCGTTAGGGTCTTTCTCTTTTATTTTTTCAATAAGTTCCACTCCATTTATATTGGGCAATCTCAAATCCAGCAGTATCAAATCCGGCATAAATGTATCCATTTTCTCCAGCGCTTCTTCGCAACTACCGGCGGCAATTGCTTCATAACCCTGCGCATCTAAAAACTCCCTGACAGAAAGCCTGATTGTTTCTTCGTCATCGACAATAAGAATTATACCTTTCGGCTTCATTTATTTATCCTTCCATTAAAAACAAACCGTTCAATGTCCCACGCATTATAAAACTTAATTTTTTTCCCGTAAAAAAATACTTTGAGTTCAGTATATCAAAACGTTTAATTTTTAAACACTACTAATCTTCCATTATCAACATCTGTTTAAAAATACGATTTCTCACACAATGTAGTATTTTTTTAAGAGGATACTTACACGTTTTTATAAAACTTATGCAAAATAATCAATTTCCGTGTATTCCGCGTGTTCCGTGGTTTAACTGGTTTTTATAAAACTTATGTACAAATTAAATCCCCTCAAGCTGAATAGTTACCAGAAACATTTAAATGATTATGTAGCGTTGTCGCAAATTTTATACCACTGTTTATAGCCATACTTTAATCAGCCTGATCTAAAAATTTGTAACAGTTTAGATTTTTGGAAAAACAAAAATGCTCGTTCCCAAGCTCCGCAGACTGGGTCAAATGGGCAATTTTATCCTATTTTACGACAGGCATTCTCCACTTTAATGGGAAAACAGCACTAAATAGGGTCGAAAACAGGCATAATGCGAAGAGTTGTCCCCACTTTTGAGACAATAAAGTTCATTTGACCCAGTCTGTCCGGCTTGGGAACGTAATTGCGTTGGAAGCTCTAGCTTCCATTTAGCCGGCAAGCGAAGCTTCGTGTATTATTCGATTCAAAAGAGGTTCCCAAATATCTTGGGTAACATACTGAAAAGCCTCCAAGCTGACATAATGGGTTCATTCCCTTTTCCATTCGAAGCTGGAGCTTCTCAAACAATCCCGTTCCCAAGCCGGAGCTTGGGAACGAGCGGTTTTTTTCATAGGACTAAAGTATTACAAAAATTTTGATACCGGTAAAAATAACTATTGAATAACCCGTGGTAATAATGTATATTTCCCGCTTTTAATACAAGATTCATGAAAATATCGATAAAGGCAAACCCTGAGCAATCAGGGGACGCAAAGTAAAAGGTCTTTACTTACAGTACAAAGATAGCCTTACTACCGATAAGTGCTGAATTATTCAGCCTTCGACAGTAAGATTTTTTTTGATTTTAGACATTACTGTGCTTTATTCTTACATGACTATTATGGTTATACGGCTATGGTTATACGGCTATGGTTATACGGCTATGGTTATACGGCTATGGTTATACGGCTATGGTTATACGGCTATGGTTATACGGCTGCGCGAAGCGCAGCCGTATACAGCACAGAGCTATCGCTTTCCGCCTTTGATTTATTTGAATGCACACAGATTCTTAGGTTCGGACAAATCACAGTAGCGAAAGCCAATACAAACTTTACGCTTCGTCTCGGCAAGTTCACACTCCGCACATATCTCTATCGTAACCACCTTCAGATTACACGCCTCAATAGTAACCAGCATGTCTGTTGTAAAGGCAAAACCCAACGTCTTTCTTATCATTCAGAACAAAGTGAGTTAAGTAGGATGGGCATTGCCCAACGAAAAACAAGCAATGCGAAAGAGTGTGTAATGTTTTTTCCCGTTCCAGCGCTCTCGCGTGGGAATGCAGGATCAGATGCCCTGTATCTCGAGTAATAATCCGGACTCAGAGCGTCCAAAACAATTTGTTGCCACGCAGAGCGCGGTAACAGGCAGAAAAGATAAACGTATCATGTTTTACACGTTAATAGAACAAATCCCATGTGCAGTAATTGTGACAGACATAAAGGGAACTATTGAATATGTAAATTCGCAATTTACTGAACTCACCGGCTATACCCGGGAAGAGGTTACAGGGGCAAATCCCCGCATACTGAAATCCGGCAGGACTGCTCCCGAAGAGTATAAACATTTGTGGGAAACAATTACCTCCGGCAAAAAATGGAAAGGGGTGTTTTGTAATAAGAAAAAAGACGGCAGTTTCTACTGGGAGAAGGCGTCTATTTCTCCCCTCATGAATGAGGAAGGAATGATAACACATTTTTTTGCGATAAAGGAAGATATAACAATACAAAAGCAAAATGAACAGCGGCATGAAATCCTGTATATACTGTCGAACATATTGATGGAGTCTGTTTCTGTTGATGAGGCTATTCCAAAAATACTCCAAACAATAGGCGAGGGAGAAATTGGCAGGCAGATCGGAGTTGACAGGGTATGCCTTGTGCTGTCCGGTACGAATAACGGCATGGCTGACAATGTTTATGAATGGTGCAACGAAGGCATACCCTCTCAAAGACGTCGATTTATGGACGTTTCCTTCTTCGCATTCACATGGTGGATGAAACACCTGCGTGCGGGCGATGTTATTCATATCCCACAGGTGTGCCGTATGCCAAAAGAAGCAGCGGCAGAACAAGAGTTTTTGATTAAACGGGAAGTCAAATCCGTATTGTCCTTTCCGGTATTTGCGGACAAAGATTCATTCGGATTTATTAGTTGTGAAAATATTTTGAACGGCTGCTCCTGCAAAGAACAAGATATAATGCTGCTCCGTATTGTTTCTGAGATTATAGGCAATGCCATTGTACGTAAACGTTCGGAAGCGTGTATTCAACACATGGCATATCACGATGCCCTTACCAACCTCCCCAATCGCAATTTATTTCGTGCCCGGCTGGAAATGGCCATCCTTCAGGCAAAACGTAATAAGAAGATGGCAGCCGTCATGGCGCTTGACCTGGATGGCTTTAAGGCCGTTAACGATTCCTTCGGGCATCATATGGGAGATTTGCTGTTAAAGGAGGCAGCCGTGAGGATGAAGGAATGCGTCCGGGAATGTGATACGGTTGCCCGCTTTGGGGGAGATGAGTTTATGGTTATCCTTACAAACATTAATCATAGAGAGGATGCAAATCATGTGGCGAAGAAGCTTCTCGGATTACTTTCCCAAAAATTCCTGATTAATAATGACAAAATCGGCATTACCGTCAGCATAGGCATCAGTCTATATCCGGCAGACGGCAATGACATGGAGGATTTAATCAAAAAAGCCGACAATGCACTCTATTGTTCCAAGAAAGAAGGGAAAAATACGCACCGGTAAGTAATTTCAAATTCCCCTCTTGGGAGGGGTAGGGGTGAGTAGAAATGAATGCCGTTGGGTTTTCGTTTTTTAAAAGCCCAACCTAATTTAATTCTCGTTTCCAAGTTCCGGCTTGAAAACGAGAATGGAATGTTTAGTAATTTCAAAATTGCAGGGCGAAGTGGCGCTTCGCTCTACATAAAGTTTTTGAGATGACCTGACTTACGTGAATAAGTTTATAATTTTAACACTTTTTATACTCACACTGGCCTTTGCCGGTGATGCAGAAGCGCTCGCCGCAGGAACGGTTCGCTGGTCCGGCGCCACAAGTTCTGCATGGGAAACGGCATCAAACTGGACTACCGTTAGCGGTACCCCAAGCCTCCCTCCCGCGTCAGATGATGCAGTCGAGATAGGCACCGGCGCTATTACCAACCAGCCTACGATAACCACTTCCACAACAATCGCTTCACTTACCTATGGTAATTCCGCTGCATCAACACTGACAATTAATGGAAACCTGACCATTTCGGGTGATATTACCAATACAATTACTACAACAGCCAGAGTGCATAACATAAATCTTGCCTCCGGCGTTACCCTTTCATGTGTAAATGCCGACCTGAGCCCTGCCAGAAGCGGTTCGCATATGACGATTACCTTTAATGGAGGAATATTCTCGTGCAGCGGCGATTTTACCGCCCAACCCACTGCGGCCACGACGAATATTACCCTCACGGTGGGTACAGGTACGTTTACCGTAGGCGGGACTACTCTGCAAGGGGCAGCGACAAGTCAACAACGAAATTGCGACATTACAGTTTCAACCGGTGCCTTAACGTTCTCTGGTGATTATATCAAAAACGGAGCTGGCTCAGATCTCACATCCAGCGACGCGGCAACAATCTCCTTTGGTGGAGATATTACCAATACGAGAGGCACTTTTAACCTGTCCAAGGCTACTACCACCCTTGCCTCAACTACTACCATCGCTCCGACTGTCAGCATGACCTTTGGAAATTTGGCCATCGATGGCACAGCAACGGTAAATAGCGGTACTTTAACCATTGCAGAAAATCTTTCTGTTAACGGAACCGGTACGCTTAATTTAGGGGGAGTAACATCAACGGTTACCGGCCCGACAACTATTGACGGAACGGTAAACATCACTTCAGATACAGGGACAAAGATCTTTGTCGGACTGGTTACAATTGATGCGGGTGGAACGTGGGACAACTCAGCGAATGAGGCAGTGACTTTTCGGGGAGGAATCACCCATAACGGCGCGACCTTTACCGCCGGAACTGGGGTGCAGACATTTGCAACAAACAGCCAGGAGATCGGAGGGACAACGGCAATTTCCATTTCCAGTATAACCGTTACGGGAGTCACCCTCACTAATAGCACAATTTTAACGGTTGGCACAGCCTTAAGCGGCACAGGTGGGCTTACCCAGGGAAGCAACGCTGTTTTAAACATCGGCGGCACTTCAGCCATTACCACCCTGACTGCGACTGCCAATCCCAATACGGTCAACTACACCAGTACAACGGCTTCACAAACAGTAAAAGGGACTACCTATCACCATCTAACTATCAACAAATCAGGCCAAACCGCAACGCTTGGCGCTACAACTACCGTGAATGGAGACCTTACCATTACGGCAGGAACGCTTAATACAGGCGCTTATACCTTAGCTGCAAACGGTATTACGAGTGTTACAGGAACATTAGGTATCACGAGCACAACCGGAACAAAGACGTTTACCGGAATGGTTACGATCAATTCAGGCGGTGTCTGGAATAACTCGGCTAACGAAGCGGTGACCTTTCAGGGAGGGATTACACATAACGGCGCTGCCTTTACCGCTGGAACGGCAGTGCAAACCTTTGATATTAACAGCCAGGTAATAGGAGGGACAACAGCGATTTCTATCCCCAGAGTAACCGTTACGGGCGTTACCCTTACCAACAGCATTACCCTGATGGTTGGCACGGCCTTGAGCGGCACGGGAGGGATCACGCAGGAAAGCAACGCTGTTTTAAACATCGGCGGTACTTCAGACATTACCACCCTGACGGCATCTGCAAGCGGGAACGTGGTTAATTATAATGGTTCCGCTACCCAGGCAATACATGCAGGAACATATGTAACGCTGAAGGTCAATAATACCGCCGGGGGCACCCTTGGGGGCAATATAACAGTTAACACGCTTACGATTGGCGACGTAACATCAAATAGTGTCTTTAGCGATGGAGGTTATGTAATCACCCTATCTGGCTCCAGCGTTCTTAACCTCACATCCGGAACGGTTAAACTAGGCTCAGCGACAGTAGGGACTACGTTTCCATCGTTTAATACATTAAATATCGCCTCCGGAACAACGGTGGAATATACATCGGGAATAACTCAGACTGTATCCGGAACACCGGGTTATCAAAACCTGACAATCTCAGGCGCAGGGACAAAAACACCTGATTCGACACTTACTATAGCAGGCAATCTTACCGTAAACGCATCGGGCGGGACGTTTAATCTTGGCGCTGCATTCAACCACACCATCACAGGCAATGTTGTGCTAACCGCAGGAACATTGAATGGGGGATCGAGTACTTTAACGCTTTACGGCAACTGGACAGGCTCAGGAACATTTACGGCAAACACCGGTACCGTAGTATTTACCGGAACGAATGATCAAACAATCGGAAGCAAGACTACTACATTTAATCACCTTACCATTAATAAGGCCTCGAATACGGCGTCGTTCGGGGCAACTATCACAATAAACGGCAATCTTACCATTACCTCCGGAACGCTTGGTATTGGAGGTGTTACATCAACCGTCACAGGAACAACAAGCGTAACTGGCGCAATAAACATCACTTCAAAGTCGAACACAAAGACATTTGGCGATATTATAATAAATGACGGTGGCGCCATGGATTTCACCGTCACAGAAGGCGTTACGATGAATGGCAATCTGCAGATAGACGGAACAGGGTCAATCACGGGGACTCAGGGCACATGGACATTTCAGAAGTCAGGAGGCGGCGGCACACTCAGCGGCACGGCGGCCTCGAAATCACTTACCGCTGCTACTTTTACAACAGATTATTCTGTCGATAGTGACTTTTCGATTCCAACAATAACCGTTGCCTCGGGAGCAACCCTCACGAATAATGCAACTTTAACGGTTGAAACTGCCTTAAGCAGTAGTGGTAGTGGCAGTGGAAGGGAGCTTATACAGGGCAGCGGCGCCGTATTAAACATCGGCGGTTCTTCAGGCATTACTACCCTGACTGCTACTGCCAATCCCAATACGGTTAATTATAATGGCGCTGGCAATCAGACGGTAAAAGGAACGACTTATCATCATCTCACGATTAACAAGGTGTCAAATACAGCAACTCTGGGTGCTACCACCACAGTGAACGGAGTCCTTACTGTAACGGCAGGAACGTTCAATACAGGCTCTAACACCTTAACGGCAAATGGCATCACGAGTATTGCAGGCACATTAGGTATCACACGCAAAACCGGAACAAAGATGTTTGTAGGATTGGTCACAATTGATGCTGGCGGAACATGGAATAATTCGGCTAATGAGGCGGTGACCTTTCAGGGAGGGATCATTCATAACGGCGCGACCTTTGACGCCGGAACGGGAGTATATACCTTTGACACAAACAACCAAGCAATCAGAGGAACATCGGCGATTTCAATTCCCAGTGTGACGGTTGCAGAAGTTACCCTCACCAACAACACAACCCTGACCGTTGACACAGCCTTAAGCGGTTCTGGCGGGCTTACCCAGGGCAGTGGCGCTGTTTTAAATATTGGCGGTACTTCAGACATTACTACCCTGACGGCAACGGTCAATTCCAATACGGTTAACTACACCAGCACGACCGCTGCGCAAACGGTAAAGGGAACAACCTATCATCATCTCACTATTGACAAATCCGGGCGGACGGCGACGCTTGGCGCCGCCATCATAGTAAACGGCGACCTTACCATCACGGCAGGTACGCTTAATACATCCGCAAGCAACTATGCTTTAACCTTGAACGGCAGTTTTGTTAACAATGCAACATTTACGGCAAATGGGTCTAACATAATTATTGGCGGAACAAGTGCTACGCCGGGCATTGCAGGTTTCTCGACAACAGGGGCGCTTTCATTTGAACGGACGGCAAGCACTGCGACTCTTACCGGCAATGTTACGGCTGCATCATTAACGATGAACGGGAGCGGCGGGACGTTAAATCTTGGCAGTGGATTATCTCACGCCATCAACGGTAACGTAACACTCACTGCGGGCACACTCGATGGCAGTTCAGGTACTCTGAGCCTGACCGGTAACTGGACAGGTTCGGCAACGTTTACCGCCGGTACAGGGTCAGTCAATTTTAACGGAAGCGGCGCACAAACGATTACCAATAATGCCACTACCTTTAATAACCTTACAAAGTCCGGCACAGGAACGGGAACGCTGGGGGCGGCCATAATTGTGAACGGGACATTAAATATTACGGGAGGGACATTCAACACATCAGCAAGCAACTATGCCCTGACGTTAAACGGGAGTTTTACTAATAGCGCCACGTTTACCGCTAACGGCTCCAATATAACCATTGGCGGAACGAGCGCTACGCCAAACATCGCCGGTTTCTCTACAACAGGGGCGCTTTCCTTTGAGAGGACAGCAAGCACGGCGACTCTTACAGGCAGTGTTACGGCTGCATCATTAACGATGAATGGGAGCGGCGGGACGTTAAATCCCGGCAGCGGATTATCTCACATTATCAATGGCTATGTAACGCTCACTGCAGGAACACTTGATGGCAATTCGAGCACCCTGAGTCTGACAGGCAACTGGACAAACAACAGCACCTTTACTGCCGGTACTGGCGTCGTGACATTTAATGGTACATCAGAGCAAACCATTGCCGGCACAAGTATAACAACATTTAATAGTTTAACGATTTCAAATACAACCGTCGCTGTTTCAGCAACCACAAATCTCACGGTGAATGCAACCTTGACCTTGACCGGCAACCTTGCCATAGGCTCCAACACGCTTACGATGGGCGCTTCAGCAACTACGGTAGGAACAGGTGATGTGACAGGCATTGTCAAGCGGACAACCATTACCTCCAATACCCAGTATAGTTTCGGTAGTCAGTTTACCACGATAACCTTTTCTGATGCAGGAACGTTGCCAACAGAAATGAGTGTAAAAATTACTATCGGCTCTGCCCCTTCCTGGAAAACAACTGCTATTACGAGATACTATGACATTATCCGAACCGGGGGAAGCGGCTCTGTTGCTACAGTGAAACTCCACTACCACGATTCAGAACTTAATGGGAATACGGAAAGTAATCTGAGTTCATGGCATTATCATGCTGACCCCGAAGCCGCCGTAGAGGAACGTGGCAGTTCAAGTCTCAATACAACAGACAACTGGATTGAATTGTCTAATATGGGTATTGCCGCATTTAGTTCAATCTTTGGAGATTTCGAGTGGACACTTGCCAATAGGGTGGCCACAGATATTGTTTGGGATGGCGATTTCAGTACGGACTGGACAGACCCGGCGAATTGGATAGGCGGCGTCCCGGGAGCAACTGGCGACGTAATAATTCCTGCCCTACCCTCTGGCAACTATTCCCCGGTACTACCCTCCAGCGTTACAATCAACAGCATGACAATCCGGAGCGGCGGTATTTTGAACGGAACCTCAAGTTCGCAGCTTACCATTGATGGCAGCAACGGTTGCTGGGTAAATAACGGAACTTTTAATCCCGATACGAGCACCGTAATTTTTACGAACGCTGCCGCATCAATGTCCGGGGAAACGAATTTCTACAATATTACCATCGACGCCGGCGCAGAACTGACGATGAGCACCGACAATATCATGCGCATCGCCGGTGCAATTACCAATAATGGAACATGGCGGGCACGATTCCTGATAAATACGGTAGAGTATAACGGCGGAGATCAGACGGTGTTAAATCCAAATGGCGGAACAGTGGGATATTGGCATCTCATACTGAGTGGTACCGGCACAAAGACCATGCCAGCATCGGCGCTGACCATCGACGGAGATTTCTCGATGTCGGAAACCGCTTCTGCCGCCGCAGGAGGCGCAATGACAGTTAGCGGCAGCCTCACCATTGGTTCCAGCGCTGCGTTTGACTCTGGCAGCTTTAGCCACTCCATTGGAGGAGACTTTACAAATAACGGTGCCTTTACTGCATCAACAAGCACAATAACGTTGAATGGAACCGCCGCACAAACCATAGGCGGAACAACAACGGCGTTTAACAATCTGACGATTTCGAATACCGGCGCTGCCGTTTCTGTAAATACGAACTTTAGTATTGATGGAACGCTGGATGTTGACCTGAATGCCGTTTTGAGTCCTGGTGCTTCAGTTGTAATCAGCGGAAGCGGCGCTTTGACCGGGAACGGTACTGTCAAAGTAACACGGACGGCAACTACTCCTGATTTTAATGCTCAATATACCATTTCAAACAAGACGCTTACGGATCTGACCGTGGAATATACAGGTACAGCGGCGCAGGAGGTCAGTGCCCTTACCTATGGAAACCTCAAGGTCAATAATTCCAGTGGAGTTACACTTGGCGGTTCTGCAACCGTTAATGGGACACTTACGGTGTCGGGTGGAATACTTACAACGGGGAGTAGTAATACCCTGACTCTTGGTTCGTCCGGAATATTGTCAGAAACAAACGATACTGATGGGAATACTACAAATGACAGTGTCGTTACCGGGAATATTCAGACAACACGCACATTGTCAACGGGGGTAAATGAAACATTTGGTGGTTTAGGAATCCAGATAAATGCTGCTGGCTCAGCACCGGGTTCTACGGTTGTTTTGAGAAAGACAGGCACGGGAACTGCTCAGACTATTGACGGAGTTGCCGGGATAAACAGAATATTTGTTATTACCCCAACGACAAACGCCGGCCTGGATGCTACCCTCGTATCAAAATATGCAGATAACGAGTTGAACGGAATAAACGAAGCAAATTTGATTTATGCAAAATCCACGGATGGGGGAACGACCTGGCCCAGCCGGTATGTTCCCTCAAGAGATACGGACGCCAACACGCTATCGCTTACCGGTGTAGATGCATTTTCACAATGGACTGCCGGACCTTTTGCAAGCAAGTACATCGTAAGTTCAGACGACAACAGCCCGGCAGCGGGAGGCAGCGTAGCAATTACAGCGCAACTTGCGGATGCCAATGATAATGCAGTAAGTGCAGATGGTAAAGTAGTCACCTGGAGCAGCACCAATGGCGGATCCTTTTCATCCGGCACGAGCATAACAGACGTCAACGGCCTTGCAACGGTAACCTTTACCACCAGTACGACAGCAGGAACTGTTCACACCGTGACGGGAACTGATGCTGACAACTTAACGGGCACGAGCGGTAGCATTACAACTATAGCAGGACCGGCAAAAAAGGTGGTCTTTGTTCAGCAACCTTCTGATGCCACGGCAGGGGCTACGATCAGCCCGGCAGTAACGGTACAGTTGCAGGATGTCAATGGTAATAATGTAGCTGCCGCCGGGGTTGATATTACGATTTCATTGTCTTCCGGGACCGGGGAACTTAACGGAACAATACTACAAACGACAAATGCAAGCGGCCTCGCAACGTTTAATGATTTGAACATCAACATTGCGGGTACAAAAAACCTTACGGCGTCAAGTGACGGATTAAATTCAGCCGTCAGCAATGCGTTTACCATATCGGCGGGAGCGGTGGCGAAGGTGGGTTTTAGCCAGCAACCTTCGGATACTACAGCGGGAGATACGATCAGTCCATCGGTGACGGTACAGCTACAGGACATCTATGGAAATAATGTATCTACCGGTAGTGTTTCAATTACAATGACATTGTCTTCCGGAACGGGTGTGCTTAGCGGGACAACGGTGGAAACAACGCAGGCCAGTGGTCTTGCAACATTTAATGACCTGAGTATCAACCTGGCTGGCACAAAGAACCTGACGGCTTCAAGTAACGAGTTGGCTTCCGACGTAAGCGATGACTTTACCATACTGGCAGGAGCAGCCACAAAGGTGGGGGTAGAGACGGAACCGGATGGAAGCGGGGAAATTGTTCCTGCGCAGGGTATAACACCGGGCAACCTGATTACCGCATATGCCATTTCCCGGGATGCCTCGGATAATTTTGTAGCTAATGTTGCGGCAGATACGTGGTCGCTTGAGAACATCACTGGTGGTGTGATTTCCGGTGATATTGCCTCATCAGGCGATGGTAAGAGTGCGGTTTTTACCGGACATATTGCAGGTACTGCTGAAATAAAGGCGACGTCGGGGAGTCTTACTGCAGTAAATTCCGGAACGGTGACGGTAACGGCTGGGGTCAGCTTCACAAGCCCGGCGTATGGCGACAATGATGTTTCCGTCAACAGAGCCATCGCCGCCGTGTTCAGCGAGGCTATGGACGATTCTACGATTACAACGGCAGCATTCACTGTAAGCGACGACATCGGCGGCAATATCAGTGGAACGGTGTCCTACAATGACAGAACCGCTGAATTTATACCGTCAGGTATCCTTGACTCCGATACTGCTTACACTGCCGTCATAACAACTGAGGTAAAAGATCATACTGGAAACAATATGGCGTCTGCGTATATGTGGAGTTTTACCACAGGGACATCCACGGACGACACGGCGCCCGTGGTCAGCGCTACAAGCCCGGCCAGTGGCGCTACAGGGGTTGCTTACAATGGCGCAATCGCAGCCACGTTCAGCGAGGTAGTGAGCGCTTCTACCATTACTGAGGCTACGTTTATCCTGAGTGATGGCGTTGGTAATATTGACGGCACGGTAACCAGTGCAGGCGCTACCGCCACATTTACTCCGCTGACAAATCTGGCGCTTAATACAACTTATACAGCAACGATTACCACAGGAGCGAAAGATTTGGCAGGCAATGGGATGGCATCTGACTACACGTGGAGTTTTACAACCGGCGCATCGGCTGATACCACCGCGCCTGTGGTCAGTTCCACAGTTCCTGCCAACGGGGACACGGATGTCGTCCTTAACGGCGCTATTACTGCCGTATTCGGTGAGACTATGAGCGCTTCTTCCCTTACCATAGCCACGTTTACAGTGGTCAATGGCAGCAGCACCATTGGCGGAGCGGTGTCTTATCATGGGAGCATCGCCACATTTACTCCACTGGCAAATCTCTCATCCAATACCACCTATACGGCTGCGCTTACAGCGGGAGTGGAAGATTTGGCAGGAAATGCGATGTCGTCTGCATATACATGGAGCTTTACCACCGGAACAGTAACGGATACAACACCGCCCACAGTGAATTCCACGAATCCCTCCAATGGTGCATCCGGCGTGGCAATAAATAATGCTACCACTGCTACATTCAGCGAAACAATGAATGTATCTACCATCACCACAACCTCATTTACGTTAAGCGATAGTAGCGGCAGCATTAGCGGAGCAGTAACCTGCGATGGCACGACGGCCGTATTTACACCACTGAATAATCTATCCTATTCCACTGCCTATACGGCAACGATTACCACCGGGGTGAAGGATTTGGCTGGGAATGCGATGGCTTCTTCTTATACCTGGAATTTTACCACCGTTTCTGCGCCGGAACCCCCTTCACCGCCTCCGGTCGTAACCCTTACCATAAATTCGACAAAACCGCTCAATGGGGCAGCAAGTGTGGCGATAGACACGGCAATATCTGCAACCTTTTCAATGTATATCAACGGTTCTACCCTTACGAATGATACGTTTATACTCAGCGATGGAGTTAATAAAGTCACCGGGTTGGTAACCGCAAACGGAGCGGCCGCTACATTTACCCCATTGGTAAATCTGGCATACAGCACCGCATATACTGCAACAATCACCGCTGGCGTTCGTGCTGCAAACTATGCCGGAACCAGCCTGAATTCAAACTATAGCTGGAGTTTTACCACCGAATCAGCGCCGCCTCAAACGCCAACGTCAAAGCCCAGCCCCACGCCGTCGCCTGAACTGAAGTTTACTCCTACGCCAATATTTGTTACGTCGCCTACTCCACCGGCAACGGAGACGCCCACTCCGACAATACCAGCAGAAACGCCCACGCCTTCTCCTGCGCCAACGCCTGGTTACACAGTCAGTATGTCACTGAGCAAGGATATGGCATATCTTTTTGGCGATACCGTAGTTGTCACCGTAACGGATCTCGGCAGAAACGCCGATTCCGCATCGGAAGAGGTGCTTACCACCGCCATTAAGGTATTTGGCGTAAACTATTATTCCGGAAAAGACCTGCTGCTTGACCTGAATGAGGACGGCGCTGACAGCGGCACTTTCCTTGCAACTATAAGGACGGGAACAGCCACCACCGGCGGCGCCAGTTCAAATGTCAGATCAAATATTGGCGTTATAAAAACAGTGCAGGGCGGTACTGCCACTGTGGAATACACCGGCAAAGCACTGACAGAGGCAACAATCTCAAGGGAACTAACATTCGGCAGTTTTGATGCAACACTTTCGTTTGATGCCGACTCCTATTCTATAGGAGACTATGCCAAAATGATGCTGGCAGATGCGGAGCGAAATACGAACCATACAGAAGCAGAGGTGCTGCCAAACGATGTATTTATTGAAACGTCCCCATTTAATACTACAAGGGTGAGGATGGTTGAAACGGGCGCCGATACAGGTGCGTTTGTGGGAACAATTCAGGTGGTAGACAGCGGAGGCACATTGGAATATGAACGTATTCAGGCAGCCGCAGGGGAGACATTAACGATTACCTATTTCGATGAAATTAATACCACCGGTTATCCAAGGGTGGTAACAGCTACCGCTTTTGTGGCGGCGGTAACACCGTCACCAACGGCAACTGCTCCAATGCCGTCGCCAACGACAACACCTGCTCCGGTTACCTGTATAGCCGCATCAATTGCCGCACATCCGGAAGAGTTGGAAATTGTGAAAAATGAGAGTGCGGAAATAATAGTAACGGTAACCGGCGAAGATGGCTGCGTTGCCGAGGACGTGAAGGTAAAAACAAAGGTTTCTAAAAATAATCCGGAGAAAATAAAGATTACTCCATCCGGACAAAAAACAGACGCTAACGGACAGGTGATATTTACCATTAAGGCTAAAAAGGGGAAAGGCAAAGCAGACATCAATTTTAAGGCAAAGGGAGTAAATAAAAAGATAAAGGTTACTGTTTATTTAATAAAATAAGCACGTAAGATCTTTGCTTTATCTTCGGGCGACTCATGTTACGCAACAAGAAAAATATTGTAACACTTTAGCTTTTTGAAAAGGTAAAAACGCTTGTTCCCAAGCTCCGGGCTTGGGAACGTAATTGTTTGAGAAGCTCCAGCTTCGCATGGAAGAAAGAATGAAACCATGATTTGCCGATGATATTTGAAAATCTACTTTCATGCTTCATTAAATCTTTAAATCCCCTACCAGTGGGGGTGGGCAAGGGGTCATAAGCGCTAACTTGTTTTAGGTATGCTCGAAGTATTTTGATATCTGTGTTTTTCGGATTCTTGTATTTTCTGCTAAAGAACAAGCAATGTCATTCCAGCACTTAAGAACTTCCTGTAATGATAACGCTGGTTCTATAGCCCGTTTTACTTGATTAAGCATAAAAGCAAATTCACGCCATTTGCTTTTAGTCTTCTTGCTTGACAATGAAGTATCCCCAGGGGGAAAAAGACGTAGCAAAATCTATTAGTTTTTCTGTCAAAAGAGCAACGAATAGTTTGCCATAAAGCCAAGCTTTTGAGCTATCATCATCGTATTTAGGTAAGTGTCCAAATTGTGCTATTTGTTTAAATCTTTTAAAGACCAGTTCAATTTGCCATCGAACTCGATACCATTCTAAGATATCAAAAGCGGTAAATTGATTTTCAGGAAACGTTGTGAATACTATTACGTACTTGGCATAAATAAGGGTCTCCGGTTTTAGTTCAATGCCCTTTTTGCTTGCATGTCTTTTAAGTTTTTTATGAGCTATTTTAATGGCTTCTTCTGTTTTGTGTATTATACAAAGACGACCTTTGACATATTCAGTATTATCAACGTTTGGAATAAAAACGTTCCATGATTTTATAGCAAGGGGTCTTTTTAAATATTGGATTTCTTTCAATAAAGGAAAGGGTTTCTTTTCTTCGCCGAATATCCGTAGAGATTGCGAATTAACTCTAACGCTAAGATAAGCGCCTTTCCTTGTTGCATGATGAATTCCTTGGCCAGTACAGTAACCTCTGTCAGCTATAATATAATCATCTTTTTCATCGGAAACTGCCGAAAAGATTCTCCTGTGCCTTCTCCTTCAGTTCCCGTAAGTTTAAAGAAATCGCAAGATAATGAAGGAACCTCAATACTATAATGAATGCGCCAAAGACTTCCTGTTTTCCCAGGTTCCTTTACTGTTGTTGCATCAAATAAGCGAAGATGAAAATTATTCCGTTTATTAATTTGGAGGCCACGCTCACGGAATAAAGATAAACATAATTTATATAGCCATTCTTTGCTCTTTTTTAATCGCTTTAATAAGGCAACATCGGATAAATCTGCTAAGTTAGCACGCTTGGCTCGAACTACTGTTTCACGCAATGAATAGCCACATCCTAAATGAATTAATAATGTTCGAAGAAGCTTTTCTTCAGATTTATCCTTGCGCAAGCCTTTTAAAGCATTTGTATCAACGGCTAAACTTTTCCAATCGTTTGGGAAGAAAGTTCTTAGAAGATCCCAATCTTCTCTCATCATGGCTTTATCCTCCTATAGAGTGATTAGCGGGATAATTAACATAAAAATACCATGATGAATAAAATTTGTCAATAAAACAAGTTAGCGCTTATGGGGCAAGGGGTGGATGCTAATCCCTTTAACCACTTATAAAGTTTGAACCGAATAATTATAACGAAAGGGAAGCGGGAGCTTCCAATGCACTTGCGTTCCCAAGCCGGAGCTTGGGAACGAGGGTATTAATAAGAAAAATATTCAATATTCAATTCTCAAATTTTTGCTCAGAACAAGTGACAAATAAATTCCAGATGCCAAACAGGAATTTTGTGATTTGGGCATTGGAATTTTACCGCAATACGTGGCCCCATCATACGCATAAACCCATAAGTTCAGGTTTGCAAACCTGAACCCGCCGGGAGTTATGGGCTGTCAAAGTGAAGCTGACGTCAAAACCCTCTTTACAGGACTTCGACAATCTTAACCGTGCTGCCGATCTGATTGAAGCGGATATACGGGTACTTATCTCCCAGACAACCCAGTCAGCAGCAGGAAAGACACACATTTCATGCCCCTTGCCAGTCTTGTTGAAAATACTCGTTGAACGATAATATATATCAGGTAAAATTTAAAAGGTATTTCTTGTGCTAATCTATATTTGTGAAACACCTTAGTTTTTTGAAACCGTAGGGGCGAAGCATTTGCCATAACTGGCATACATGCATTCATGCCCAAACGGGCAAATGCTTCGCCCCTACATCGTGCGGCAAACAATGTAACTATTGGAATTTTTCAAAAAACTAAAATGTTACATATTTGTTATTTTACCTAAAACACTCGCAATAAAAGGAACATACATAATGTTACAGGGAATCATATTTGATATGGACGGCACACTTACCAAGCCCAAAGTGGATTTCGCAGCCGTTGAAAGAGACATTGGCGCAAAGGTTGGGTTTATTTTAGACTATGCAGAACAATCCAGTCCTGAAGAACGCGCAAGGGCAATGGGTATCCTTGAGCGTTTTGAGGAACAAGCGGCAATGGAATCGGAACTCAATGAAGGGGTAACAGAGATGCTGGAATTTTTGCAAAAGAAACAATTAAGAACAGCTCTTTTAACCCGCAACTCTCGCAAATCGGTCGATACCGTTCTTAAGAAACACAACCTGCATTTTGAATTTATCGTAAGCCGTGACGACGCCAAGCCAAAACCGGATCCGGATCCTATTTTTCTGCTAAGCAAAATGATGAATATCCATACAGACCATTTATTGATGGTTGGAGACTATAAATACGATATTATGTGCGGCAAGGCGGCGGGGACGCGAACGGTTCTTTTGCGTTACAAAGAGTATGTCGAAACAGAGGTAATACCTGATTTTGAAATAGATTGTATTAAGGACATCGTACACATCATAGAACATTTTGAAAAGGCAAAGTTAAACACACATGGGAAAACGAATTTTTAACAGCACTATTTTCAGCCTATTTGCTTCTGCGCTAATTATTTTTCTCGTTAACAGGGCTTCTCTTTGCAGCGAACAGGCAAAACGCAAGACGCTGGACGAAGTTCTCCTTGCAATAGAAAAGGCAGACGGCGAATTCAAAACCATGAGGGCCAATATAGCGATCACCAGAACCATTCCACTGCTGGATTCCACGGAAGTATCCAGAGGAAAGATGCAATATAAAAAACCCGACCGGTTACATTTAAAATTTGACCCTCCCCGCGATGAGGTAAACATTATTGACGGAAAACACCTGTGGATATATCATCCAAAAGCAAAGCAGGTCGAAAAATATGCTGTAAATAAAGGAGAACATACCGCACAGAACATACATTTCTTTGGGTTTGGTTATGGAGAATCGGTAGCTTCGGCGAAAAAAGACTACACAATTTCCCTGGCAGATACAATGGAGGCCGGTAAGAAATGTTTTTATGCGCTTGATTTAACCCCCAAAAGCACTTCATCCCAATATGCAAAAATTCGCCTGTGGATAGAGGAAGGGGTATGGCTGCCGGTAAAAATAGAATTGCATGAAAGCGGCGGTGAAGTGGTAAATTTGATTGAATTTGAGAGCATCACGCTCAACAGCCGGATGTCTGATAAACTCTTTATGTTTGATCCCCCGAAAGGAGTGGAAATTATTGAACCGTTTTAGCAAAACCCTGTATTCCTTTCTCTTCTGTACTGCAAATGTATAAAACCTTGCTTCCGGGTTGCGGCCACCCCACGCCTTGTTCTCCGCATTCCCGAAAACAATGTATCAACTCGTTCTTTTAACTCTTTCTTCCCCCATGAGTGTTTCAAGAAGAGGCTTGTTTTGTACTGCAACGTCTTTGTAATAATTCAGTGTCTTTAGCCTTTCATGTTTTAATATCTCACCCCCCTCAAGCCTCTCAATTGCCTTTCGGTTCATGTACGCTATTTCATATAAGGGGTCGATTTCCAAGGCCTTATCAATGGCGGATAACGCAAGTTCTTTCTTTCCTAAATGCGCATAGCACAAACCTATATTCCCCCACGACTGTGCATGCCCGGCGACCATTTCCGTACATTTTTTAAAACCGCACAGGGCGTCTTCTCATTGAGCATTATCCATATGGGAAAATGCCTCATGAAATTTCCTTTCTCCTTCGAGGTATTTATTTAAACCGACTCCATGATGTTTCATTATATGTTCCTCGCTTTCAAGAAGCATATGCCTTGCCGCCTTCACAAACTCACTATCCTCTTCACCGATAATCACTATTCTTTTCAATGTTCTCAAATAGTTTACCATGTCAGATATTTTCAGCATCGCTACCGCCTTGTTATAATGCGCCTGGACAAAATATGGAAAAATTTCAATTGCCTTATCAAAGTGTAGTATTGCCTCATCATACATACCCTTAAATGCATAGACAACGCCCATGCCATATTGCACAACATGATTTTCCGGGTGCATGCGCAATAATTCATCCATCTTTGCTTTTGCCGCATCAATATCGCCCTTCTCCTGCAATAGTAAGGCATTGTCAACCTCCCGTTCAATTCCTTTGTCACTGCTGTATTTCTCTGCGGTATGACATCGGGCGGCGTGATATCTTTCCGCATATTCATAATAATTGCAGCCTTCGCACATTTGAGTACGAATAGAAGCGCAACATTTCGGACAAATCAATGCATCATGGCGCTCCTTACAACCTCTTTTTGCCTTTGTCGCATTACACAGGATACACCTTGTTTTTTTCATATTTTCATAACCTCGCTTTAAAACTGCTATGAGAGAAACAACTTCATCATTATTTAATCATCGGTAAAAATCCCTGTATTCCTGTTTAGAGCCGGTGACCGTGGCAAATTGCGATGGCAAGGGCGTCAGATGCGTCCTCCGGCTGCGGAATTTCCGGCAAACCAAGTATGGCTTTTACCATTTCCTGCACCTTGCCTTTATGGGCATTTCCGTTTCCGGCAACCGCTTTCTTCACCACTCTGGCAGCATATTCAGCAATAGGAATATTTGCCATCGCAGCGCACAGAAAGATAATGCCCCTGCCTTCCCCTATTTTAATGGCTGCTTTAAAATTTTTGCCAAAAAAAACCTCTTCTACCGCCATGTGATCAGGCTTATATATTGTTATTAACTCTGTTACCCCTGTGTATATTGTTTTGAGGCGTTCCGGGAAATTCTGGTTCTTGCCGGTTTTTATAGAACCATACGCGACCGCTTTTATTTCCGCACCGGATTTTTCTATTACGCCATATCCGGCAATCAGCGTTCCTGGGTCAATTCCGAGAATTTTCATAGTCCAGTATTGATAATTATTTTAATGTTTAGACATTTTCAATTGGCCATTGGTAAGTTTGTGATGAATTTCTTAATCTGTGCAATCTGTGGTTCCCTTTCGAATCTCGTATTTTTTATTTCTAGATTGTTTGGTTCTGGCTATGCCAGCTTAGGAATTTCAATAATTTTTAGTTAAGCATCTCCCCGTTTTTCAACCGTAAGTTTTTGTTTGACAATTTAGCCCTTCAAGCATACCCTTACTATTGTTCACAGACTTAAAACAAATCGCTTTTTTATACATAGTACCATGAAAAAATTATTATTAAATACGAATAAAATAGTAAATAATCTGATAGACATTGTCAAGCTGCTTAACTTCAGGGACGCAAAGTCTCAAAGCAGTGCGAGTACAATAAATATGTCTTTGCGCCTGGTATGCAAACATATCATGGTAAACAGATTCTTCGGCGGCATTGCCCTGGTCTTTTCACTGGGAATATTTTTGCTGATGATAGGAGCATTTACTGCTGCTGCACTTTTGCGTTTCCCCGGAGGCCTTGGAGCATTTTATATGCTTTGCCTTGGTTTACTATTGGTCGTGTTTTTTAAAATACTACTGATACCGTTGCTGTCCATAAATAAAGAAAAGATAGCGCTGCTGATAGAACAAAAATATCCTTCTTTGAATAATGTGCTTATCAGCTCTTTGCAACTGACAAAGAAACAACGAAACACACAGAAGATAAAATATTCCGGGCAGATGGTCTCTATGCTTGTTGATGAAGCCGCAAGGAAACTGAAACAATTAGACCTTCAATCAGTAGTTAATAAAAAACCTCTCATCCTCGGCAATACACTCCTTATTTTCTCCGTGCTTCTTTTCGGAACGGTGTATGCATTTCATCGTTCTTCTCTGGACAAAAACATACCGCTTTTATTTGGCTATCTTAGCGACAGCAGCAGTATAGGCGGAGAGCCATTTGCAGTTTCAGGCGTCCCTGTTATTGGCGATATTACCGTATGCTACCGATATCCTCTTTATTCCGGGCTGGAGACAAAGACGATATACAACACAAGCGGCAATATTAAAGCCTTGAAAGGGAGTGAGGCGCAAATCAGCGCCGTAAGCGGTCGCCCCGTAACATCAGCAAAAATCATTTATAACGAGTCTGCAATAATTCCACTTGCAGTTGAAAACAACAAGGCCATGAGCGGCGTATTGCAGGTGCTGGAGAATGGCTCTTATTGTTTTGAGATAAAGGATTTGAATGGGCGTATTACCAGAGATCCTGCATTATATACAGTTGAAGTTATTCCAGACCTGCCGCCTGAAACGTCTGTTATTGCTCCGGCAAAGGATTTGGTGGTAAATGAAAAAGATGTTGTAAACCTTCAATACAATGCAAAAGATGATTATGGGTTGGCGGAGATTTCTCTTGCATATGAAGTTGGAAATGAAAAAAACACAAGGCATTTGTCCCGTTTTGATAAAAGGCAATTATTTTACAACGGAACGTACAAATGGTCTTTGAGCGAATTGCGCCTGCAGCCCGACGACAAGGTGGCGTACTATATTGAAGCAAAAGACAACGATACGATATCAGGGCCAAAAACCGGCAAATCTAAAACTTATTATCTGGAGATTTATAGTTCCAGAAAAAAACACCAGGAATTGATTAAACTACAGGAATTGCTCGTGAAAGAAGCGCTGTGGTTGTTGTCGGACGACCTTGTGAACAGGATTGATGATGAAAAATGTGCCTCAAAAGAGTACCTGCTTATGAGGCAGGATATTATCAATGAACGGGTGAGCGTTATCAACCGCCTTTTTACGGATATTCTGGTTGGTATGCAGGAAGATGTCAGGGCAAATTACAGTGTTTACTACGCACTGGAAAATTTGAGAAAAAAGTTTCGCGATGTGACGGAACAAAAACAAACGGCCATACAAAAAGCGATGCTCGCCATAGTGGGCAATGATGTGCCCTTGGCAATGTTATTGGAACTGCAGGTAATACAGGATAGGGAAGTGACGGAAGTGGAAGATATGATACTATTCCTTAATGAAATGATACAAAAACAAAAATTGGATGATGTAATAGATACGGGGAATAATCTGCTCCAATCGCAGAACACTCTTGAAAAATTACTGAATCAGATGCGTGAAACCGGGGACATGGAACTGAACGAAAAGGCGCTTGCTGAATTAAACAACATTGAAAATGCTATCCGGCAAATGATGATGAAGCTTATGCAAATGGCGCAGAGTGAGCATATGGATGAATTCTTAAACGCAGATGCACTGAAGGGGATTGAACAGGATGACATTATGGGCGATTTAAACGAGATGAAGAATGCGCTCAAAAATGGCGATAGTGAAACCGCTATAGAGGCGGCCAAAAGGATGCTTTCTTCCTTGCAGAAGATGATGGATCAGATGAATTCCGCCTCACAGGGACTGACGGATTCATTTTACTCCGATACCATGGAAAAGATGGATACGATGCTGGATAATTTGTCGGAACTGGAAAATAAGCAAAGAACGCTGGCAGAGAAAACGGAAGATTTAAGGCAAGAGGTTCAAAAACGTGTCTCAGAATCAACCAATGAAACGCTAAAATCCTTTTTTGAAAAACAGGAAAAAAGGATTGAAGGGTTAAAACAGGATATTGCCGGGACAAAAAAATATTTGGCAAAGAATGAATTGCTGCAGGAATATCTTCAAACAAAACAGCAGTTGCAACAGTTTTCCGGACAAAGAGAAATCCCCGCGAGCTGGTTTAGCGATTTGTTTGAAAACGATAATAAATCCGGCATGTCTAAACAGGAATCGGCGAAGTTCTCCGGGCTGACAAGGAAAAATGCGGAGTTGAACCGTGAAATTAACAGGGACCCTCTGCAAAGAGATTTCCTTTCTATTGATAAGGAATTACCTCAGACGGAGGAAACGCTTCAACATCTGGAAGAAATGCTGAAAGGCAGAGAGATAGCGGAATCATTAACCTTAGCACGGGAAATTGCAAGGGATACAAATCACTGGAATAACCGTATGCAAGACTCTATTGAAATGAGAAAAGATGCGGGGAAAGAACTGTTGTCGGAAGAAGAGCTTAAAACAACAAAACAGATCGACGATGCGGCAAAACAAAGTCAAAAAATAGTCCAGGATCTTGAATCTATAATGAAATTCCTCGATGAACACCAAATCGCCGGCATGACCCTGGAGGATCAGGAGACATTGAAAAAGTATGCGGGGAAACAGGAAGAGTATAAAAATGAAACAGAGGAACTTATGGAAATGTTAGAGCAGCTTGCAAGCCAGGCTCCGTTCATGGACGAAGAGGCAAACAGGCAACTGGAGATGGCTTCAAACTCCATGTCCGGTGCAAAGCAACGGCTGGAAGGGCAGGATATTTCAGGCGCGGTCATTGAGGAAAGGGAGTCGTTGTATCGTCTGTCTGAAGCAAAAGAAGGGGTGCAGAGGGCAAAAGAACACATAAAGCAGGGAATGATTGGTGAAGGGATGCCTATGCCGTTTCGCGGCAGTATGATGGAAGGTCAGGTTACTTCTACTTCAGAGAAGGTGGAAATACCTTCCGAGGATGCATATAAAGCGCCTAAAAAGTTCAGACAAGAAATTCTTGACGCACTGAAAGACGGATTACCGGAGAAATACAGGGATTTAAATAAGGATTATTATCAGAGATTGATTGATTGATTGAGATATATGATGAAAAGAAAAGCGGTCATACTATTATTGCTGTTGTTCGTGGTACTTCTATCACGGGAAAAAGAGGCGAAGTCACGGACGAATGAATTTTTCGATATTCCGGGAGAAATTGCCTATGGTGAAGAATGCCTGAATGCATGGCAGGTTGAAGAGGCAAAAAAGGTTGCTGAAAAGGTGCGATTGTTGGCGCCGGAAGACCCTCATGTATGTTTTTTCGTGGGAAAGGTGCGATTTTATGAGGGAAGGTATGAGGAATCGCTTGATTTCCTGAAAAAAGCGCAAAAAACCCCAGGGGTCATGCAGCAGGCAGAGGAATTTTTCCATTTCGTTCAAACAATATACCAGACAGCAAGCAATTTTAAGGAAATTGAGTCAGAACATTTTCTCTTCCGTTTTGTGGAAGAAAAAGACGCCATACTGGCAGAATACGCCCTCGACACACTTGAGAGCGCTTATAAGGTAATTGGAGGCGATCTGGGCTATTTCCCGCGTGAGAAAATACTCGTGGAGGTCTATCCGGACGCTGAGAGTTTTTGCACTATTTCCACTTTAACACAGAAAGAAATTGAAACCTCCGGTGCTGTCGCAATTTGTTTGTTCAACCGGCTAATCATTACAAGCCCGAGGTTGCAGCCACGGGGATATGAATGGCTTGATACGCTTGCTCATGAGTATGTGCATTATGTGATAATGAAAAAGACATACAATCGTGTGCCGGTTTGGCTTCATGAGGGGCTTGCCAAATATGAGGAAAATAGATGGATAGATGATAATTCACCGACATTGCCTGTTTCACTGGAAAGTCTTCTGGCAGAGGCAGTGGAAAAGAACTACTTTATCACCTTTGAGCAAATGCATCCCTCCCTGGCAAAATTAGAAAAAAGAGAAGACACCGCCCTTGCATTTGCGCAGGTATTTACGTCAATAGAATATTTATATCATCTTGGCGGCTATCCTTTGATCACTGCAATCCTTGATGAAATAAAGAATGGAATGGATGCAAAAGAAGCGCTATCCTCCGCCACCGGGGTACCATTTAATACGTTCGAAGAGAATTATCTGCAATATTTGAAACAGAAAAACCTGAGAAGGGTTCATGGCATCAAAATACTTCCGACAATATTAAAGGAATCGTCCACTATTGTGGACGATCTTGAAAGTGTCGCGGAAATAGAGGTAAAAGAAGCGAAAAAATTCGCTATACTGGGAGACCTTTTACGACGCGAAGGGTTGTACAGCGCAGCGATTATAGAATATGAAAAGGCCTTCATAAGGGCAAAAAATATTTCACCGCAGATCCAGAACAAACTGGCAATGGCATATATCCAGGATACTCAGTATTCAAAGGCAGAAGAAGTATTAAAAACCGCTCTCGAATATTATCCCGAATACACAGCCACATATATTTCACTGGGCGAGCTGTACCAAAGAACAGGAGCATATCAAACGGCAATAAATTTTCTTTCACGAGCAAATCGGGTAAATCCATTTAACCCTGTTGTTTACCGCAATCTCATTCAACTATATACAAAAGTGGAAGATAAGGAAAACGCGGCGAATGAGATGAGAAGGTTAAAAATGGTCACACGGTTCCATAATCCCACTACCCCGGAGATGCCGGAAAAATGATTCAATTGCTTTCTTAAATTAAATCAGGCCGGGCTTTAAAAAGACAAAAACCCAACGCATTTTATACACGCCTTAATCCCATAAATGCTAAGTTATTTCTGATATTTTTTACACGGAGTCAAATATCTAAAGCCGGCAATCGGCAATTTACAGTCGGCAAATTGCAGACTGTGGACTGTAGACTGTAGACTGTAGACTGCTTTCGCGCTTATTTGGTTCCGGCTTGTCCGGATTTTGGTAATTATCAAAGAGGAATTGCATGAATAATTTTTGGAAATGCAGAAATTATCCGGGAATAGTCATAGTAGTAATCATTTTTTTATTGGTAAATACAGGATGCAAAAAGATACCCAAGGGTAACCTGATAGAGCAGAATTTTAAGGTTCTTTTGGAAATAAGCGCATTTAAGAAAAAGCAGATAATTAAATATTTTGCGGACGTAGAAAAGAGAGCGGCTGGTATTGCTGCAGACGAAAGCATGCTTGATTGTTTTCATCAGATAAAGAAATGTTATCAGGTTGAGGCATCAGGAATCGATGCTATGAATATTCAGAAGAAGGAGTATGAAGCGGATGTAAATTTTGTTACTACGTATAAAGATTTCTACGATATTCTTTTTGTCGATAGCAGAGGTTTTGTTTTTCACAGCATAAAACAGGCAGATGATTATCATACAAATCTTTTTACCGGAAGGTATTCGGATACTTCCCTGTCCATACATCTTCGGGAAGCGCCTGAAAGGGAATTTGTCAACTATGAATTTTATGCCCCGTCAGACAAACCTGCCGCTTTTTTTGTTGTGCCTGTATATGAAAAGAAAGACCTTGCCGGCTGGTTTGTTTTACAATTTCCTATAAACAAAATTAATGCAATATTATCCGACCATGAACACCTTGGAAGAACCGGAGAGGTGTATCTTGTAAATGAAAACAAGTTAATGCTGACGGATTCCAGGTTTATCGAAGATAGCACCATTTTGAAACGTAAAGTGGATACTGAGGCAGTGAAACTTGCGCTGCAACAGAAAGCGGGGAGCAAGATTATTGAGGACTACAGGGGCATACATGTGTTAAGCGCTTTTGAACAATTTGAAGTGTTTGGCCATTCATGGATAATTATTGTTGAAATGGATGAGGACGAGGTTATTTCAAATATTTATAAGGAGTATGAAAAATATTTTCTTTCAAAAATTATGGATTACCTGCCGAAAGTAAATGCCGGATATGCTGTTCAGGACAGGGAATCGTTGTCTCCCCAAAATAGCAAAAAAGTGGATATTAACGAGTATGCAATGACAAAATCGGGAGAATTATTAGAAACAAAAGGGGTTGGACCATGCACTGCAATCATTTTGTCCTTTCCCCAAAGCTTTGGATATCTTGCGCATATCAGTCCCGTAGATGAAATTTATCATAAGAATCCTCTTACCAAATATTTCCTGGGAGGTCGAAAGACAAGTTGCCTCCAGAAAATACTGCAAAATATAAGGCGCTACGATTTGTATCCTTACCAATTGAATAAGCTTCGCTGTGTAATCATTGCCACTCACATGAAAAGTCTGGAAACAATAGTTGATCAACTATTAAGAGAGGGCATAGAATTGTCACAAATTGGGTTTTTATTTAATCCCTCTGCGGATTATGCCAATATAATATTTGATCAGTTAAACGACCGCATAAGAATAGAGTGGAAATCTCATAATTATAATACCGTTTTTTATGCTGCACATATTCCTGACGTTAAAACATTAGGGTATGTTGTAAAAG
Organism: Candidatus Kuenenia sp.; assembly: GCF_027493735.1. Lineage (NCBI taxonomy): Bacteria > Pseudomonadati > Planctomycetota > Candidatus Brocadiia > Candidatus Brocadiales > Candidatus Brocadiaceae > Candidatus Kuenenia > Candidatus Kuenenia sp. Next base: position 90,206 of record NZ_JAOSKF010000024.1, on the reverse strand, counting down.
AAATGATTGTGCAATAAAATTGCGGGTCATCGTGTAATCGCGTGGGTAAAAGAGAGTGCAAATCAGTATAAAATGGTATTAGATAATAGTAAGGAGATGAGAAAATGAGACTTAAGATACTAACGGTATTGAGAGTATCGATGGTGGCGAGCGTTGTATGTGGTCTTATGTTTTTTACCCAATACACGGCCGGCAGCTATGATGGGTATGCAATTGGTTCGACTACAGGTTCCTTGCCAGACGACGGCGGCAGCACCCCTACCGCAACAACAGGTTCAGCAACGTGTGTTAGCTTGAGTTCCGTATTACTGAATGGGTGGGTGAATGGCAACGGGTTGGCAACTACTGCGTGGTTTGATTATGGCACGAGTACAGGAATGTATTTCGATGCCACAACAACTATTCCATGTGGAACCGGCTCAACGTACGTAAATGCGACTTTAGGTGATTTAACGCCATGGACGACATACTATTGCAGGATAGCCTCTCAAAACATTGGAGGCATATCCTACGGAAGCGAAACCACCTTTATACCTCGGTCACAGATATCGGCAGGAGCATATCATACGCTAACACTGAAGCCAGATGGCGCCGTGTGGACATGGGGGGCAAACTGGAACGGTCAACTGGGAGACGAGTCAACGACAAACCGCTCAACGCCGGTGCAGGTAAGCGGCCTAACCGATGTAATTGCCATTGCTGGAGGGGCTTATCACACAATCGCCCTGAAATCAGACGGCACGGTATGGGCGTGGGGGAATAATGAAGGCGGTCAACTGGGAGACGGGTCAACGACTGACCGTTCAACGCCGGTGCAGGTAAGCGGCCTAACCGATGTAATTGCCATTGCTGGAGGATATGCGCACACAATAGCTTTGAAATCAGACGGCACGGTGTGGGCGTGGGGGGATAATGAAGGGGGTCGACTGGGAGACGGGTCAACGACAAACCGTTCAATACCGGTGAAGGTAGGCGGTCTAAGCGATGTAATTGCTATTGCGGGAGGGAATGCGCACACAATAGCTTTAAAATCAGACGGCACGGTGTGGGCGTGGGGGGATAATGAAGGGGGTCAACTGGGAGACGGGTCAACGACAAACCGTTCAACACCGGTGAAGGTAAGCGGTCTAGCCGATGTGATTGCCATTGCAGGAGGGTATTCCCACACAATAGTCTTGAGGTCAGATGGCACGGTGTGGACGTGGGGGCATAATGAAGGGGGTCAACTGGGAGACGGGTCAACGACAAACCGTTCAACACCGGTGCAGGTAAGCGGTCTAGCCGATGTGATTGCCATTGCAGGAGGGGTGTATCACACAATAGCCGTGAAATCAGACGGCACGATGTGGGCGTGGGGATATAATTGGTATGGTCAACTGGGAGACGGGACAACTATAAACAGTTCAACGCCAGTGCAGGTGAACGGCCTGACTGATGTAATTGCCATTGCCGGAGGATATTATCACACAATAGCCATGAAATCAGACGGCGCTGTGTGGACGTGGGGATTTAATTATTATGGTCAACTGGGAGACGGGTCTATAACAAACCGTTCAACACCGGCACAAAGATCGCTTTCCGGTATGAAATCCGTTGCTACCCCTACCGTGACGACAGGTTCAGCAACGTGTGTTAGTTTGAGTTCCGCATTACTGAACGGGTGGGTGAATGGCAACGGAGTGGCAACTACTGCGTGGTTTGATTATGGCACTAGCACGGGAATGTATTTCGACGCCACAAAAACTATTTCATGCGGAACCGGCTCAACGTACGTAGGTGCGACTTTAGGTGATTTAACGCCATGGACGACATACTATTGCAGGATAGCCTCTCAAAACATTGGAGGCATATACTATGGAAGCGAAACCACCTTTATGCCTCGGACTCAGATATCGGCAGGTGCATATCATACGCTAACACTGAAGCCAGATGGCACCGTGTGGGCATATGGGGCAAATTGGAATAGTCAACTGGGAGACGGGTCAACTACAGACAGTTCAACGCCAGTGCAGGTGAGCGGTCTAACCGATGCAATTGCCATTGCAGGAGGGGTGTATCATACAATAGCCCTGAAATCAGATGGCACGGTGTGGACTTGGGGGTGGAATAATTCTGGTCAACTGGGAGATGGGACAACTATAAACCGTTCAACGCCAGTGCAGGTAATCGGTCTGACTGATGTAATTGCCATTGCAGGAGGAGATTATCACACAATCGCCTTGAAATCAGACGGCACAGTGTGGACGTGGGGGTTTAATTATTATGGTCAACTGGGAGGTGGCGCAACGACAAACCGTTCAACGCCTGTGCAGGTAAAAGGTCTAGCCGATATAATTGCCATTGCAGGAGGGTATGTTCACTCAATAGCCCTGAAATCAGACGGCACGGTGTGGGCTTGGGGGTATAATGGATATGGTCAACTGGGAGACGGGTCAACTACAGACCACTTAACGCCGGTACAGGTAAGCGGTCTAACAGATATAATTGCCATTGCAGGGGGGTATATTCACACAATTGCCTTGAAATCAGACGGCACGGTGTGGGCATGGGGGCCATAATGAAGGGGGTCAACTGGGAGATGGGACAACGACCAACAGTTCAACACCAGTGCAGGTAAGCGGCCTAACAGATGTAATTGCCGTTACCGCAAGGCTTTATCATACAATAGCCTTGAAATCAGACGGCACAGTGTGGACGTGGGGGAGGAATATTTATGGACAACTGGGAGACGGGTCAACCACAGAACGCTCATTGCCAGTACAGGTAATCGGTCTGACCGATGTAATTGCCATTGCAGGAGGGTATTATCACACAATTGCCTTGAAATCAGACGGCGCGGTGTGGGCTTGGGGGTATAATGGAAATAATCAACTGGGAAACTGGTCAACGAAGAACAGTTCAACGCCTGTACGGAGTTTGAGATACGACATGAATTCCGTTACTACCCCTGCCGTGATAACAGGTTCAACAACGTGCGTTAGCTTGAGTTCCGTATTACTGAATGGGTGGGTGGACGGCAACAGGGCCGCAACTACTGCGTGGTTTGATTATGGCACGAGCAGTGGAGTGTATTTCGATACCACAGCAACTATTCCATGCGGAACCAGCTCTGCGTACATAAGTGCTACTTTAGGATCTTTAACGCCATGGACGACATACTATTACAGGATAGCTGCTCAAAACAGCAGAGGTATATCCTATGGAAGTGAAACCATATTTTTGCCGCGATCACAGATATCAGCAGGTGCATATCATACGCTAACTCTGAAGCCAGATGGCACCGTGTGGGCATGTGGGGCAAATTGGAATGGTCAACTGGGAGATGGGACAACTATAAACCGTTCAACGCCAGTGCAGGTGAGCGGTCTAACTGATGTAATTGCCATTGCAGGAGGAGATTATCACACAATAGCCTTGAAATCGGATAATACGGTGTGGGCGTGGGGGTCTAATTCTTATGGTCAGTTGGGAGACGGGACAATTACAAACCGTTCAATACCGACGCCGGTGACTTATCTAACTAACATAATTGCCATTGCAGGAGGGTATGTTCACACAATCGCCCTGAAATCAGACGGCACGGTGTGGGCATGGGGATATAATGGATATGGTCAACTGGGAGACGGCTCAACTACCAACCGTTCAACACCAGTGCAGGTAAGCGGTCTAACCGATGTAATTGCCATTGCAGGGGAGTATGTCCACACAGTCGCCCTGAAATCAGACGGCACGGTGTGGGCATGGGGATATAATGGATATGGCCAACTGGGAGACGGCTCAACTACCAACCGTTCAACACCAGTGCAGGTAAGCGGTCTAACCGATGTAATTGCCATTGCAGGGGGATATGTTCACACAATCGCCTTGAAATCAGATGGCACGGTGTGGACGTGGGGGTGGAATAATTCTGGTCAACTGGGAGATGGGACAACTATAAACCGTTTAACGCCAGTGCAGGTAAGCGGTCTAACCGATGCAATTGCCATTGCAGGAGGGGATTATCACACAATAGCCTTGAAATCGGATAATACGGTGTGGGCGTGGGGGTCTAATTCTTATGGTCAGTTGGGAGATGGGACAACTATAAACCGTTTAACGCCAGTGCAGGTAAGCGGTCTAACCGATGCAATTGCCATTGCAGGAGGGGATTATCACACGATAGCTTTGAAATCGGATAATACGGTGTGGGCGTGGGGGTCTAATTCTTATGGTCAGTTGGGAGACGTGTCAACTGCAAATAGCTTAACACCGGCGCAGTGCTTGTTATCTCCTATTGTATCAACAGGCACGGCAATAAACATTGGAACAACCATGGTACGGTCAACACCAACGGCACGTCTACCATGACGTGGTTCCGGCACGGCACGGTTAGCGGGTCATATACCGGCACATCTACGACACAATTGGAATCCGGAATTTATTTGTCATTTGTTCTGATAATAGAAGGCGGAATCGAAAGTATAAAACGTTTGGTTCAGGTTACAAACCTGAACCCGCGAATGTAGTTTCCATTGCCATTACGTTCCCAAACAGATACTTCACTATGTTCAGTACAAGGTTTGAGAACGAGTTGTGCTTCGGTAGTTTAATAGATTACGCTGAATAGTTACCAAATTTTAGAAGAAATTACCGATGAACAACAGATTGCGCAGATTTCATTGGTAAAAATACCGGCAATCATTCTGTTTTTTTCCGTTAGAATGGTAGGAAATGCCTTTGTATCAGTATGTAGCGGCAATTCGAGAATTGCCGCTACACTGAATATCACTCTATTATTACGGGAATGCTAATAAAACAAAACTACTAAAAAATATCGAGCTTTCCTGACAATTTGATGCGTTTTTTAGACGAATTTGAAGCGACCCAGGCCATTATACGTCAACATCGATGTAATCATGATCGGTTTTTTACAATACGGGAAGTTGCTATTATGAAAGCAGGGGCTTTTTTGAGCAATTATCTCTTTCTGTGAATTTGATACTGCAATGGTATTGTGAATACAAAGAGGAATCATGCCACGGCCTTTATTATTTTGCAAATGTGTGGCTTGTACTTATAGAACCGAAAGTGCATTATTCCTCTTTGCCCCCAATAGGTAAATCAATTTTACCAGGGCCTTCCGCCACCACTTCTACCACCACCACTACCGCCGCTTCTACCGCCGCCACTTCTGCCGCCACCGCCACCGCTTCTACCGCCGCCACTTCTACCTCTACCACCACCGCCGCCTTGCTTACGGTCATCAGTACGGGGAAGCGCCTCATTAACATTCAGAACCCTTCCATTTAAATCTTTGCCGTTGAGACTATCTAGCGCAGCCTGCGCTTCTGCCCTTGAGGGCATTTCTACAAATCCAAATCCTCTGGATTCTCCGCTGAATTTATCCTTAATGATTGTTACGGACGTGACCTGCCCAAACTCCTCAAAAACCTGTTTCAATTCTTCCTCTGTTGTTTGTCGTGCCAGGTTGCCGGCGTAAATATTCATGTTTCTATCCTTTCTTTTAGGTATTAATAACAATATTTTATTTGGTGTATATTTGCGTTTGAGTAAATCAGACCTATGGATGTTTCAAGTTATTTTATTTCTCCCCCTTTCCTGTTTTTTCAGAAGTTAGGCAAACTTCCGTAATTTCATACGTAGTATAATGCAAGTTTGTAGCATATGCAACAAAGTTATCGTGATTTTAAGCATGGCGGTTGCTTCTTTCAGCATTTGGTAACGAACCAATTACGCATGCATTATACATTACTCCCTGACCTGAACGCTCAATTCTTTTACATTGCGTTCTCTATTATATCCGTTGTAAAGTGTTCACAATGCAGGCCAAATTTTAGAGGGAATTTAAGGGGGGGGTTTTAATACAAATGTAGAGATGTACGGCTGTGCGTCTCTACTCTATAAAACCCGGAATTCTGTAACACTTTAGTTTTTTGAAAAATTCCAATAATCGCGGTATTTGCCCGCATAGTGTAGGGGCGAAGCATTTGCTCGTTTGGGCATGAACGCATTTATTTATAGCAAATGCTTCGCCCCTACTTATAATGCCTTTTCTATTTTTATAATATCGCAAACTATCTCGTTTTCCGGAAGTTGGATAGTGACCGTCTCACCTGTTTTTTTATTCAACAAGCCTTTTCCGATTGGCGACAGATAAGAGATAATATTTTTGTCAATATCAGCATCCCAAGGGCCCAGCAGTGTATACGTTTCCGTGGTTTCTTTGTCCTTGTTTTTAATAGTTACTTTTGTGCCTGGCGAGACGATATTCGTTTTTACGGTATACGGCTCGATAAAAACTATCTTTTGCAAGTCAGCCTTCAATCGTTCCGCCTTTTCGATCAACTGTGCCTGTTTTTCACGCGCCGCCTGATATTCTGCGTTTTCTCTGAGATCACCGCGACTGATAGCCTCTCCAAGGTCGCGCGCATTTTCAGCAAATTGAATATTCATGATGTTGTCGAGTTCCTTCTTCTGCTTTTCGTATCCATGTTTTGTAACATAGATTTTATTTTCATCCAAGGTGAGTATTTCCGGCTTTTTAATCATCTCGGGAAAACGGTCGCGAATAACGCTTTCAATGGAAATTTTAAACCAATCTTCAATACATTTACTGCCCGAAACTACATTATACATGCTGGCTGCATTGGATTCGGTCAAATGGTTTATGGCATGATCGGTTCCTTTTTCCTCTAACAGGCCTTTGATTTTATTAAATATCGATCGGATATTTCCGTCACGTCCCTTTTGCATTTTAAAGTAAATATTATTTATCAGTTCGATTAGTTGAATGAAAAGTGTTCCGGAATTAATATTCGCATAAAGATCCGGGAAACGTCCGTAAAAATTGTTTCTGCAGAACCAGAAATAGTGTTCCGGGTATGCATTAAACTGTGAAAATATTTTTTGCGAAACACTATTTAATGAATCCTGCTTGTTCTCATTAATAAGTTCCTTAATTATAAACTCCCAAAGATGGCTATTTTGGTCAAAAAATAAGCTGGCAAATTCATTTTGCCAATGTTCCGGGTATATTTTTTTGATTCTGTGAAGAACATGTTTTTTATACTCTAATATGCATATGTTACCGATTAGTTTTGATAAATTGTCGGAGTTTTTTATAACGGTTTCAATCATATCCTTGTAATTTGCAGGGCATTCGTTCAGCATAATTTGCACTTGTTCGGCAAGGAGAAGGCATTCAATAACGGCGGAAGGATGTGTGTCCTTTAATTTTTCAGCTTCTTGCGTAAAGAGTGACTTGATTTTCTGTAAGATTTCTTTGCATTTTTCAGTATTCTTTCCTCCCTCGGCGAGGTATTTTCGGGCTGACTCGATTTCTTTGTAAATTTCCCCGGATTGAGTGAGCGTATTAATAATTTCCTGATGCGGCGTCAATGGTTTTGTCCTGATTTCCAGAAGGGCAGTGGTTGGCGAGCCTTCGGTAAACTGGAGGTACGGGTCTTTTAGTATCAGTTTTTTCGTCTTTGTCCACCATTTGCTCCATGCGGATGGCGGCAAGAGTCCTGCAAGGAGTTGTTCTTTTATATTGTTTAACGTAGCCTTGCCATGAAAATGTTTTAAGGTAAGCCTGATCAAACCCACAGGATCTTCATCAATCATTTTGTTCAAAATGTCTTTTTGGCAATACACCATTGCCCGCAAACTATCCTTTTCCAGTTTTTGTAAAATATCAGAAGCAATCTCTAAGGCAATTCCATGGTTGTTTTTCTTCTCAAAATCAATATAAATCTTCTCTCCCTCAGGATCAAAAGAAACTACTTTGCCAACTCCCCAACTCTTATGATATACGTAATCCCCTTGTTCAAACATAAAATACTTTTCCAGCATTTTGAGAGATGCGGCAGTCTCCGGGGATGTTTCTATACTGGATTTACTAATGAATAGGCTTGCATAGGGTTTTTCTTTGTAGATATTGGCGTAACAAGCGGCAAATTTTGGAGCAAGTCCTTTTTCCTTCGGAAAATATTTCAATATATATTTCAAAACTTCCAATAGATCATTATACGCATTTTTCTCGTTATAGTAAGATTCCAACATAATGAGAAAATCATGTGCAAATTTCTTTTCCTGTCTTATAAGTAAATTGATAATATGCAAGAGCGGTTTTTTGTCATCAATTTCCGATTCTACAATGCCTAGCCATTGCTCTTCAAGTTTATCGTATTGCTCTGTATTAACTAAGTGTTCCAGCTCGGTATGCTCCATAATAGTATGATTTATCGTGGAAAGTTCATTGGACATTCTCGGTTCTCCTGGTTTACGGATTTTATTGTAAATACTCTACTTTAGTATTTCGGCAACTTTGTTTGCGACCACACCACGTGGCGGCGCGAGGCGTTTACTGATGTTGCATACCGGTAGAGCCTTATGTTTTCGGCGGCAAATGCTTCGCCCATGCAGAGAAACAGCTATTCATTTACGAAAAAACGTATCCCCCCGTTTTTCGCGGGAATGATGCTTTAGTGCTTTTCGGGTGAAAGTGCTATGTATAATAATATTGACAATAGACATTTAAATCAATATGTTATTTTTTCTGAAAGCAAAAAAATCCGTTGATTGCCGGTAAAATGGTTTCATTAGCAGGCATTAACGCAGGGATATGTTTTGCAAAATGTATTTATTAGAGGAGACGATTATGAATACCGCAGAATCATTAAGAAAAGATGCGTTGCAAATTTATTTTGCTGGTTTACATGCTGTCGAAGCCGATACATGCATACGAAAATACATGGCGGTAAAGGAGAATAGTCTAACTATTGGAGGAAAAACGTACGACCTTGGCAAATATAATAATATTTATCTTACAGGGTTTGGAAAGGTGAGCGGGTTTATGGCTGCGGCAGTGGAAAAACTGCTGGGGGATAAGATAAAAAAGGGCATTGTAAATGTTCGTTATGGTTATACTACACCTTGTAAATATGTCAAACTTAATCCCGCAGGACATCCTATTCCAGATTCTTCAGGCATTAATGGCACAAAAGAAATCATCGATATTGCAAAAGAGGCAAATGAAGATGACCTGGTGTTTTGTTTGATTTCCGGCGGCGGATCAGCGCTGTTTGAATTGCCTTATGCAGGGATTTCCCTTGAAGAAATCAAGGAAATTACTGCTTCGTTATTGAAATGCGGCGCTACTATTGATGAAATGAATGCCATCCGTAAACATCTTTCTCTTGTAAAGGGGGGACGTTTTGCAGGCTTGTGCAAGGCGGAGATGATATCTGTTATATTGTCAGATGTAATAAATGATCCTTTAGAAACGATCGCTTCCGGAGCGACCTCGCCGGACCCCAGTACTTTTCAGGACTGTGAATGGATATTGAACAAGTATAATTTACATCATAAGATTCCCGTTTCCATACAGCAACACATTCAAAACGGGATCCACGGCTACGTGGAAGAAACGCCGAAGCCCGGCGATAAAATATTTGACAGGGTAAGCAATATTATCATCGGCAATAATCGCACGGCACTGGCTGCGTCGAAGGAAAAAGGAGGACAACTGGGGTATAATACGCTTATTTTATCTTCCTGTATAAAAGGCGAGGCCAGGGAAATAGCCAAGGTTTTTGGCGCAATTGCGCGGGAAATTCATGCTTCCGGCTGCCCTGCCGAGCGCCCTGCGTGTATTATCGCAGGCGGGGAGTCTACCGTAACAGTAAAAGGCAATGGTTTAGGCGGAAGGAGTCAGGAATTTTCCTTGTCTGCGGCAATAGAAATTGATGGATTAGCGGATACCTTAATATTAAGCGCGGGAACGGATGGAATGGATGGCAACACTGAAGCCGCAGGGGCAATGGTAGATGGCACTACCATTATAAATGCAAAGAGTAAAAAATTACATCCGGAAAAATATCTTCTTAATAACGATTCATTCTCTTTTTTCAAAGAGACAAATGAGCTCATTGTTACGGGTCCTACGAAAACAAATGTGATGGATGTTATGTTGCTGCTGGTTAAATAGTAAAGCAAGGATTTTCCATTTTTTGTAATAGTTCGGCCCATTCCACCTTACCCAATTATAACACTCATGGTTTAAATCAACCGTTTTCTGAAGCAACCAAAGATATCAAAAACACCATCCACACAATCTATAAAAGCTGTACATTTCCTATTATTAAATAGTTATGAAATACTTTTTCCGACAAATATTTTTAGGCATGCTATGTGCGAATAACTTTACACATCTAAATTATTTATTATGAATACTTTGTTCATGGTGAATGTTTTTTGGAACTAATAATACGCCGGGACCGGCTTAAAAATGTTTTAGTAAACCGTAATATTATTATTTTAATCGTAAAGCAGCATGTGTAGTCAAATGAATTGAATTTTAGAAAGGTAAGCACTCATACCGTGCTTAAAATTAAGAAATTTCGCAAGGGCAAGACTTTTCGAAAAAGGAAATTTTTTGGCTGTAATAAAGAAAATACCTGGCATTTTTGGCGGTCCCGGCCCAATTTAACCAAATTAGCCGGAAATGGTGCGTTTTTTTATTTCAATGTCGTGAAAGATTTGCGGAGCTAATATATGTGCTTTTATTCAGTTAAATTATATTGCACATTTACGGACTATTGTGTATGCCTTTTTTATTTAATTCCGACGGAATCTGTCAAAACCTTGCGGTAAATGGGGAGTTGCAAAAAGAGGGCCGGAGTTGTGTTTTAAGGAAGCAAACCTTTTACCACGTACACGGTAATCTATATGCCTGGCAAATCTTTTTAAAAAAGCTAAACTATTACGTTTTTTGAGAGATGAATAATTAGTACCTTAGCAGTAATTTCTTGTAACTATTCAGCGTAATCTATTAAACTACCGAAGCACAACTCGTTCTCAAACCTTGTACTGAACATAGTGAAGTATCTGATTGGGTACGTAATGGCACTGGAAACTACATTCGCGGGTTCAGGTTTGTAACCTGAACCAAACGTTTTATACCTTCAATCCAGCTTTCTATTAGCAGAACAAATGACAAATAAATTCCAGATTCCAAACAGGGATTTCGGGATTTGGGCATTGGAATTTTACCGCAGTACATGGCCCCATTATACGCATAAACTCATAGGTTCAGGCTTCGTCGTGAGCTCAAGCCGAACGGTTGCAAACCTGAACCCGCCGGGATTGTTGTTGCAGGCGAGAATGTGGATAAGGTCGTAGATTGCATCAAAAAAGAGGCACAAACGGGCAGCATCGGCGGTGGGAAGATATTTATTTCCCCAATTGACGATATACACCGTGTACGTACCGGAGAGAGCGACGAAGCGGCTATTTAGCAACGGCTAGCATTTGATTTGTTGATTGTCGTAAAAAACAGGTGTTGAATATCTGAAGATTCAACACCTGTTTTAATAGAGTCAAACAAATCGTAATAATTTGCAACACTTTAGTCTCCCGGCGGGTTCAGGTTTACAACCTGAACCAAACGTTTTATACTTTCAATCCCGCCTTCTATTAGCAGGACAAATGACAAATAAATCCCATATTCAAAACATGGGTTTTGTAATTTGAGCATTGGAATTTTACCGCAGTACATAGCCCCATTATCTGCATAAACCCATGGGTTCAGGTTGTAAACCTGAACCCGCGAATGCAGTTTCCAGTGCCATTACGTACCCAATCATATACTTCACTATGTTCAGTACAAGGTTTGAGAACGAGCTGTGCTTCAGTGGTTTAATAGATTACGCAGAATAGTTACATTTTTTATACCAGAAAATGCTTTGTTTCCCCTATAATACTCTCAATACATTGGATGTTTCTTATCAGGAAACTCAATAGAAATTACTGATTGTTTAAATCCCCTTATGTTTACTTACAACAAAGACACCTTTCTTAATATTAACAAAATCATCTTCTCCAGCCTTGATATTCGTGAAGTTTATCAGACGATGAGCAATGAACTGTCAAAAATAATTGATTTTGACAGATTAACCATCACACTTATAACCGAGGATAATAATTTATACGAAGCATTTGTGGTTCAATCAAAAACGCATGAAGATACCTACATCAAAGAAGGCGATTTGTACCCCATGAAAGACAGCCTCATGGAAAAGGTAGTGCAATCCCGCAAACCCGTAATAGTGGACGATACCGCCAAAAGCCAATTTGCAACGGACGTCTTTTTGTTTAAGGAGGGCATTCGATCAAGACTTGGTTTTCCGCTTGTTTACAAAGGATGCATAATGAAACATCAAAAACTGTTTCATATCGATGAGAAAAAATATCCGATCGAATTCAAAGAACGCATAATAGGCAGCATAAATTTTGGCAGCAGGCAGAAGCAACATTATTCGAAAAAGCATGTGGATTTTGTGTCAAAAATTGCACCGCAATTAGCCATGGCAATTGAAAATACACGGCTTTTTAACAGAATCAAGGATGCGGAAGAAAAATATAGAAATGTAGTCGAAAGTTCCCCTGACATTATTTTTGAATGCACAAGCGACGGCAAATTCTTTCTGATAAATCCTTCCGTAGAAAAAATACTGGGTTACTCCGTGCATTACTTCTATGATGCGGGCAGTTCCATACTTTCTCTATGCCACGCGGATGACCAGGGGCAGGTGCAGCGCGAAATTCTTCAGTTATTTCATGGCGAGAAGAACTCCTTGATGGATTTTGAATTTAGAGTTGTCCACAAAAAAGGCAACATTGTATGGCTGTCTCTGGAAGCAATCCCCATCAAACAGGATAATAAAATAATTGGCATCGAAGGGTTTTGCCGGGATATTACCGATAGGAAAAAACTGGATGAGTTGAAAAACAGTTTGATCCGTGACGTTACGCATGAACTAAAAACCCCTGTTGCCAAAATGGAAATGGCAATTGACATGTATTGGCGTTCTTTTGCAATAGAAAGTGAATCTCCAGGGGAAAAAGAACTACATCTTTACAATCTTCTTCAAAACAATGTGAGCCGTTTGAAAAACATTATCAGAAATGTGCTCGACATATCTAGGCTGGAATCGGGAGTAGAACGTTTAAATATATCCGATTTCACCTTCGTCGAATTGGTGGACCAGGTTATCCACGAATTAAACCCTATCGCTATACAAAAAGACAATAAAATAACACATCAAATACCTCCCGCCATTATTTTGAAAGCCGACCGGGAAAAAATGTATTATTTACTTGTTAATCTGGTCGGAAACGCAATAAAATTTACCAGTCATGGCCGGATCGATATATCGTTCATGATAACGCCCAACGGCTTTGAAGTGTCCGTAAAAGATACAGGAAAGGGGCTGAACGAAGAAGCAATTAAGCATGCGTTTGACAAATTTTATAAGGAAACCCCTTCCATACCAGGGTCCGGAATAGGCCTTGCAATAAGCAAAAACATTGTCGAATTACATAATGGCTGTATTTGGGCTGAATCTGGCGGCAAAGGAAAAGGGGCAAAATTTACCTTCAGATTGCCCACATGCCATCTGATGAAACAATCAACTTAGTGGTTTATCGTTTTTAAAGGAAGGTACATTATGAAAGATTTATTAATTGTAGAAGACGATCCTGAAATGCAGGAATTTTACAGGGATATGTTGAAAGGCGAACAATTCTCGGTCACGTATGTTTCAGACGGAGAAGAAGGTCTCAAAGAAATGAAGGGTAAAAAATATGACTTGGTAATACTGGATATTCTGATGGAAAATATTACAGGCGACAGGTTGTTTTCCTTGTTAAGGAAAGACAAACATTATAAAGAGGTACCCGTGATTATGGCGTCTTCATTAGACAAACAAGCATATCAATGCTTCCAGGCGCTGGGGAAGGTATCATTCCTGGAAAAACCATTCACAAAAGAAATGTTGATAGCCGAGATAAACAAGTATTTATAGCAAAAAGCCCTACTCCCGGGAAAATCCAAAACAGTCCTCAGTCGGCAATCCTCAATCCTCTGTCCTAAATCTTGCAATCTGCAATTTGCCAACTGTAGACTGTAGATTGCCGACTGCATAATGTACTAACGTGAAGGAGAAATTGCACTGAAAGCAGTATTAGTTCATTTATCTGGCAGCCGTCGTGGAAAAACAGAAGTATTTTCTTCCGATAAAATAACTATCGGCGCCGATGCATCAAATGAAATTGCCTTTGATGCAAAAAAAGATACAAACATCTCCGCTTTTCATGCTGAAATACTACGGAAAGAATGTGAGTATCTGTTAATCGACAAAGGAAGCTTAAAAGGCACGCTGGTTAATCATAGAGTAATTAGCGAAATGGCACTTAAAGACGGTGATTTAATCGAATTTGGAGCAGGCGGGCCAACGGTGCGATTCCGTATAAAAATGGATGAAGATGATATTTGCAAACAATGGTCTGAAATATTGGAAGACTCTTTAGAGATTGCTCTTACTTCAAAGAAGGGGCGTTTCAACACTGCAACGGGATTTTTTAAACAACTTTTATGGGAGATTTACACCCAAATATCGCACCATATCAAATTGCGTATTATTTTAACACTGGTTGTCTTTTCCGGTATTGTGATCGCATATTTTTTTGTTCAAAATATCAAATTAACACAAACCGTCGAAAAGGTGAAAATGCTAGAACTCGAAAGGTCTATTGCAGAAAACATAATAAAAAAGTATACTAACGGCGTTTGCCTTATTCAGGGAGCCTTTTCCTATTATGATGAAGAAACTGGTGAACCGCTTTTTATGATGGGAAGAAGGACCGGGATAAATGAATATACCGGCACTGGTTTTTTAGTTAGCGAAGAAGGCCTGATCATAACCAATCGTCATATTGCCGAACCATGGTGGGAACTTGATACTTTCTCTGCGCCACAGTTAGATCCGGGGGTAAAACCTAAGTTTGTAGTATTCAGGGCGTTTTTCCCAGGAATCAAAGAACCGTTCCCCCTGACGGTGGAAAAGGTTTCAGATGAAGTGGATGTAGCATTGCTTCGCATAAATACCGGTGGCATAAATATTCCGGTGCATGAATTAGATACAACAGACAAGGGAGCCGTTGTGGGAGAACCAATATTACTACTGGGATATCCTGCGGGAATAAAGGCCATTTTTGCAAAGATGGATCCGGAACTGGTAAGACAATTTATTCACATCCCTTTTATTCAGTTAGTTCAGGAACTTTCCAATTTCGGCTTTATAAAACCCCTTGCCACTCAAGGCCATTTAAGTGATATTATGGAAAACAGACTGGTATATGATGCCCAAACAACAGTTGGCGGAAGCGGCGGTCCTATATTTAATAAAAAAGGGCTGGTTATCGGAATTAATTATGGGATATTTCCGGGATTCAGAGGATCCAATTTTGGCGTTCCAGTACGTTATGGATTATCTCTTCTCAAAGAAGTTTCCAAAAGTGTAAAGGATAAAAAAAAATGAGGCAATTTTCTTCCTATTTGTATAAAAAAACAGGTATTTCAGCATTTTTTATCTTTTTACGAATGGCGAATTATGCCTTCATTGTTTTTTTAATTTCCATATTCGTATTATTCTCGCAGCATTCATTTGCCCATTCCGACGGGGCGCCCCTGGCAAATGTAGGCGCTGCGACAACCAAAGACGGCTGGGCTCTTTATGCTCCAGCCTTTTCTACATGTAACGTTCTGGGATGCCATTACCAATATACCGTGGGTTCGGGTAAGGGCAAATTTATGTTATTTGTTTTAGATGAGTGTGAACCGGGAGAAATTATTGATATTCTGGTTTCGTTTAAAAAAACGGATACGTATTATCATGGCTTTCAAATTGCAGCGCAAGACAGGTATTTTAACCGATTAGTGGGCAATTTTATTAACGTCGGAGACGACGACGATACACAAGTGGAAGCGGGCGGCCTTTACGCAACTCATACGAAAAAAGGCACAAACCAAAAATACTGGCATGTAAAATGGCAGGCACCGCCCGAGGAGTTCTGGGTCGCCAATCCCGTCAGATTCTTTGCCATTGGATTGGAAGCCGACAATGACGGCACTGCTATGGGAGATTATGTGTACAGCGCAACAAGGAATATTGTTGTTAGATCCAGAAAATTTCGCAATATGCAAATGCAACAATTAAGAAGGGAGTAATTTTTTGAAACGGAGATATTTTTCTGTTGTATTACTGTTACTGACTATGTTTTGCTTCATGCATACATCATATGCATCTACGCTTGATTTTTCATGGACTGCGCCAAAGACATATGTGCATAATGCAGGGACAAAAGGGGAGTTGCACTATATTGTCTGGTTTTATAACTTAAAGAATACTATCGGGAAAACAATCATGGTGCCCATAGATGTATTTATGAAAACGGATACAGGAGAAGAATATGCCGACGCATATTATCCGGAACTTGTAGATTACATTAAAGAATTAGACGAGGATTTTTACGAAGGAAAGAAATATCAGTATGCCGCAATTGCAAAAGGGGAATTAGCGCCGGATACAACAAAACATTGTATCGCAATGTTCGAGGATATAGCGCCACAGGCAAAACAAGTTGAAATCTTTGTAACGGGCATATTGCATTTTTTCTTATGGCGACAGAAAATGGTCGATTATTCTTATAAAATTACGTATAAAAAAGAAAGGGATCAATGGAAATTGATTGAACATGGCATGAGCAAGGAGTGTGTTGGGGTCACGCCTTGAACACCATGCTTAAACTTACGGCAAATACTACCCCAATACCCTAATTATCCAGTCCGCCTTAGTTACCCGCCCAGTTGTTATTAAAAAGTTGAGGTGTACCCTGGATTTGCGTCCGCCGATTCTTTATCTTGATGATATAGAAGTGCAAAGGAAAAAAGGAAGGAATGTCGCCATTGTAAAAGGAACGGTCGTGGATGATCATGACATAAAAAGTCTCTCTATAAATAATACGGTTGTTCCGCATGGCGATGAAAAGGAGGTACATTTCCAGCAGGAAATAATTTTAGAGGAAGGAAACAATGTATCATTCAGGGTGACAGACGTTGCCGGAAACGAAACAAGCGGAGAGCAAAAATTGACGGTAAAGGCTTCGCTCTGGCCTTAAGATAAATGGAGTGAAATTAAATTTACGCAAAATACCACAATCAACAAACCCGTTTTGCTTGCCGCAACCAGGCTAAGCGGATCCCTTATCAATACGTTTCTCGCCTCTCAAACCGCCGTTGCGCCTGATACAAAAAACAATACTTCGTCTCAAATCAAAGGCGAAGATATATCTTCACCGATTATTCGCAGCAGCATAAAGCCGTGCATCGTGTACGATAAAAACTTTTTCTTTAGCGGAGAGGCGCATGATGACAGCGGCATTGAAAAATTGTTTATTAACGGGGAAGTCATAGACATCAGGCCTGGCAAGCATGTATTCTTCAATCATTTCCTCAAACTCAATGAAGGGGAAAATACCGTTACGGTGAGGGCAATTGACGCAGAAGGCAACGAAGCCGCACTTTTTCCGGTTGTTATTGAGAAAAAACCTTTGAATTATTTGATATGGAAGCCAGGCTTACCATTTCCTTGCTCCCGTTGAGAACGTATTCTGGAGCATCCAGATACTCCGTGGCATTGCAGCCGCTGCAGTCATCTGCACACAAGGGAGTACCGGCAGAACGGCTTTACGCCAAACTCCTCAATGCCTTCGATGAGGACTCTAAAAGGTTTAATTTTGTAGAAAGAGATCAGACAAAATTGCTGGAAATACTAAAGGAACAAAAAATCAGCAACTCTGAACTGGCGTCGCCGGATACCGCCATTAAGATCGGGAAAATAAAGGCGGCGGAAGGCATGCTCTTTGGTTTCGGTTGAGGAAAATGACAAAGGAATAAATGTCACATTGCGGCTTGTGGATACTGAAACAACGCAAATACTGGCGAATACGGATGTTTACGACGAAGATAAAAATGATAAAAACATTAATTGGCTCATGTACGGCCTTGCGTTAAAAATGAAACAGCAGTTTCCGATGACGCAGGGAGAGGTCATACACGTCTCAGGAAAGGGATTTCATGTGAACGCAGGCGCAAACCACGGGCTTTCAATAGGGATGAAATTGCTGGTTTTCAGGGAAATAAATGTGGGGAATTTCAGGATAAAAGAACCCCTGGAGGTAATCGCACGCGTTGTCTATGTGCAGCCGGATACGTCTTTCGTCAAAATTACCACGGCAAAAGACTCTGTAGATATAATGAAGGATGATATGGTGATTACGAAATAGGATGGAAGAAAATCAGGGATAATGGCGGAATGGCATGGATGACGTTTGGTACAGTCAATAATGGAATTGACAATACAAAGGTTATGATTGCAAACGGCGCTACTAAAAATCATGGTTTACCTGCTGCCGCACAATGTTTGGTTAAGTTGTGGAGTGAATTAACGGATAGGGCAAAAGATACTTTTTATTTTACAGTACGCCTCTGGGAGGTTGGAATTTTTCGATGAGTTTCTTTATGAACGAAAGTTCTTCTCTTTGGGTCTCAAGAATGGTTTCCATCTGTGTTTGCCGGCGATGCATCTGCCATTGCATGCGTAGCACAAACCCAAAAATTACCAGGGCAATGGTTATAAAAAGCCCAAGCGTCCATTGTAGTGTGTCAAAACGATTGCCTACTTCTTCAAAACGGCTGTTTATGTCTGTACGGAGGTCGTCGATGCGTTTATTGAGCTTGGAGTCAAGAGCGTCGATACGTTTATTGAGGTTGGAGTCTAGATCATCAATGCGTTTATTGAGGCTTTTATCCACGGTATCAAGCTTTTCATCAAGTCTTTTTAAATTTCCTCGTATTTCAGCAAGTGACTCTATGATCTCACGGTCAGATATGCGGGGGGCGGTCTCTACGGCAATGACGGTATGCTGGAGAATAAAGAAGGAGATCAGTATGATGGCGCTCAATATCTTATTCATAATGCAAAAGGCTACTTTTTGTGCCGGGTATTGTCAACAGAAAAATGAAGGACACCGGATTTGCACGGATTAAATACAAATTTTAGTAGGGGCGAAGCATTTGCGATAACTGGCATACATGCGTTCATGTCCAAACATGCAAATGCTTCGCCCCTACGGTTTCAAAAAACCAAAGTGTTACAAAAACTATAGTGTAACAAAAATTTATGGATTATTCTGCCATGGACGCATGAGCGCCCTGTATGTGCATTTCTACATGGAACGTAGTATGAAACGAGGATATTTTTATGAGACAAAAACAAATATTTTTTGCGTTAACATGCATCTTCCTGTCTCTGCCATTATCACGGGCAGCCTTTGCACAATTTTCCCTATCGCCTCCAAATATTAACTCGGTTCCGCTGCCCACCGGTTCGGGCGCAAGGGCTATTGCACAGGGAAGCGCCTTTATAGCCGTCGTGGACGGCGCTACTGCCGCCTCAAGGAATCCCGGCGCCCTGACACAGTTGTAAAAGCCGGAAATCTCCATAGTGGGTTCTTTTCTGGCAACGGATCAGGATTTTGATCCGGGGCTTACCGGACTCACCCTTGACAATGAATCCGTATCGCGTGGCGATTTGAATTACGCCAGCGCTGCGTATCCTTTCAGGGTCTTCGGGAAAAACATGGTTGCGGCGTTAAACTATCAGCAGATTTATGATTTCCACATGGACGTGGACCTTAGCATGTCCATTGATGACCCATCCCCGCCGTCATTAAATTACATGCAAACGATACAATTTGAATCAAAAGGCGGCATCGGGGCGTTAACGCCCGCGCTGTCAGTACTTGTCACGCCCAAAATATCCGTCGGCATACTGGTCAACATTTGAGCAGAAAGACGAAGAGGGCAATACATCACGTCCACTGGAAGGCGCATCCACAGACAGAGATATTGATGACACCTTTGCCATCAGTACCGGTAAGGAATATTTGATTTTCCGCAAAAAAACCATCATTCCTCTTCTCGGGGGACTTTTTTATGATCCCAGCCCCTCACTTGGAAATCCTACCAATGTGTACGGTTTTAGCGTTGGAAGCGGCATTTCCACGAAACGATTCAGCCTTGACGCCGCCTACCAATTCAGATGGGCAAATGACGTTGACGGCGAAGATTTTGGACTATCGGGCACCAGCTTTGACCTCAATGAACACATGTTTCTTACCTCCCTTATTGTTTATTTCTGATCTGCATTGTCAACGCCAACCCGATAATGGTGAAATCCGAAACACGAAATCCGAAACAAATTCTAATGACAAAATGATTTGAAATTCTAAACAAATGCGTCTTCCGTTTGTTGCCAAAAAGATAAAACATTGACACATAAACGAGTAAGAATGTAGAATATCGCAGAAACGTCTGCCTTTTGGCGGACAGTGAGAATTATGGGGTTGTGAAGATTAAGGAATAGCATTGAATTGAAACGTAATCTTGTTGGGAGGCATGCAGTATGTCGGGAAGTAAAATTATTACCGTACAAAGACATATAATTGAACAAGAGCGGGATCACCCTGAGGCCACAGGCGAGCTGACAGGGCTACTGTGGGACTTAACCATTGCCGCAAAGATCATTTCACGGGAAGTAAATCGTGCCGGGCTTGCCGATATATTGGGTCTCACAGGACAGGAAAATATCCATGGAGAAGAAGTTAAAAAACTAGACGAGTATGCCAATGACGTCATTATAAAATCCATGGATCATGGAGGTCATCTTTGTGTTATGGCATCGGAAGAAAATGAAGACATTATCCCGATACCAGACCAGTATCCCAAAGGCAAATACATGCTCATGTTCGACCCCCTTGACGGATCTTCAAACATTGACGCAAACGTAAGCGTAGGCACCATATTTTCCATTTATCGAAGAAAAACGACTGCTGGCAATGGAACACTTGAGGATTGCCTGAGAAAGGGCGTGGAGCAAGTTGCCGCGGGTTATATTGTATATGGTTCAAGCACCATGCTGGTATATACTGCCGGACACGGTTCCCATGGATTCACGCTTGACCCTGGCATCGGAGAGTTTTTACTCTCGCACAAAAACATTCAAATCCCTTCCAGAGGCAAGATTTACAGTATCAATGAGGGAAACACAAATACATGGGACGAAGGGACACGTAAGTATATTAACGATCTGAAAAAGGTAACCCCTGAGACGGGGCAAAAGCCTTATTCTCTCCGGTACATTGGTTCCCTGGTGGCAGATTTTCATAGAACCCTTTTGTATGGAGGCATCTTTCTGTATCCTGCCGATTATAAAGACCCGAACAAACCAAAATCAAAACTCAGATTGCTCTATGAAGCAGCTCCACTTGCCTTTATTGTTGAACAGGCAGGCGGCAAGGCTTCCACCGGCGATACTGCCATCATGGAAATAAAAGCGGAACAACTCCACCAAAAAACGCCTCTTATTATCGGGAGCAAAGAAGACGTGGAGAAATATGAAGGATATTTCAAAAATAAATAAAAATATACGGAAGGGAGTATACTGTTTATGCTATACACAACAAAAGAAGAACTATTCAATAATATCAAAGGCATTATCGATATTCAAAAAGACGGAACTGTTTCTATAATCAATAAAGATGCGTTAAGAACAAAAACGATAGATAAAATCGTTTACAATGCCGTTTTCAACAGTGACAGCAATCTGAAAGATATCTCACGGTGGCTAATCTGGTCGGCCAGTAATGCGCTTGGCAATGCGTCATCTTCCATACAATCGCTTTATGATGCGATGGGACGGAGAGAATACAAGGGTTTCACCGTGCCGGCCATCAACATTCGGGGACTTACCTATGACGTTGCCCGCGCTGTGTTTTGTGCGGCAAAGAAAAACAATGCGGCTGCAATAATATTTGAGATCGCACGATCGGAAATCGGATATACCGGTCAGCGGCCTGCAGAATACACAGCGGTTGTCCTTGCGGCAGCTATCAGGGAAGGGCATGAATACCCTGTATTTATTCAGGGCGATCACTTCCAGATTATTCTCCGGAAATACCAGGCAGACAAAGAAGCAGAGCTTGCTACGGTAAAAAACCTCATAAAAGAGGCCATCGATGGAGGTTTTTATAATATTGACGTCGATACCTCTACACTGGTCGATTTGAGCAAACCCGATCTTGCCGGGCAGCAACGTCTCAATTTTGAACTTGCCGCCGAACTTACCGCGTATATCAGGTCATTGGAACCAAAGGGCATTACGATATCCGTTGGCGGAGAAATCGGCGAAGTGGGAAAAAAGAACAGCACTATTGAAGAACTGCGTGCGTTCATGGATGGATACAACGCCACTTTAAAAACAAAGGGCAGCGGATTAAAAGGCATCAGCAAAATCAGCGTGCAGACGGGCACATCCCATGGAGGGGTCGTACTTCCTGACGGAACCATTGCCAACGTGAAACTGGATTTTGACACTTTAAAAACCTTGTCAAATACTGCAAAGGATGAATACGGCATGAGCGGGGCAGTGCAGCATGGCGCTTCAACGCTTCCTGCTGATGCGTTCAGCAAATTTCCGGAAGCAGATACGGCGGAAGTGCATCTCGCCACAGAATTTCAAAATATGATTTATGATAACAGCGCCTTCCCCGCAGATTTTAAGAAAGAGATATACGAACTCCTCAAAGACAAATGCCGCAGCGAATGGAAGGAAGGCCAGACCGAAGAACAGTTTATCTACACAACCAGAAAAATGGGATTCGGCCCTTTCAAGCAGAAATTCTGGGATTTACCGGAAAATATCAGGGCAAAAATCGGACAGGATCTTGAAGATAAATTTGACTTCCTCTTTAAAAAATTAAACATAGTCAATTCAAAAGAGATCATTAAAAACACAATTCAACCGGTACCGGTAAAGGTAGCATTGCCAACACCTTGATTCGTTAATTCGTTGATTGGTCAAACAGTTAAATCGTTTTAACTACCTAACGACTTAACGACTTAACCACTTAACCATTTTGTCAATTTAACCATATTTGAAAATTCAGTTGACTTTCATAATTTCTCATTTATTATTCATTATACAATAATGCTGCCGACGGAAATGATAGTATATTGACAATTCCTTCCGGATTCTCAATTTAATCTTCCAGGAATTTTCAATCTTTTAAATAAACACTACATTAAGTGTATTTTAAAATAATTCCGGTGAAATATGTTGGAAGCAGTTAAAAATTCTGAAATTCCTGTAAATCGTAGAAAATTGCTCTACTTTACCGGCTGGGGTTTTATAGGTATATTTGCTGCCACAATCACCGGCTCAATTATCAGATTTTTTTTCCCCAGAACTATCTTCGAACCCCCCACGCGTTATTCAATCGGTTTCCCCTCCCAATATGCTTCAGGCGTAAGCGAAAAATTTAAAAAACAATTCAGGATTTGGATAGTCAAGGAAGATGATACATTGTATGTCATTGAGGCAAAGTGTACTCACCTGGGCTGTACCCCGAACTGGTTGGCCTCCGAGGGGAAATTCAAATGTCCATGTCATGGCAGCGGTTTTACCCCTGATGGAATTAACATTGAAGGCCCTGCGCCGAGGCCCCTGGAGCGATTTAAAGTGGCATTGGGCGATGACGGGCAGATCATTGTCGATGAAAGCACCCGATACAGGGGTGAACGGGGTGAATGGGACAAACCCGGGGCATTTTTAAAGGTATAATCCATGGAAAATCCGCAGAAAGATACATTTTTCAGAAAATACAAAAGGCTTTTAAAAGAAGAAGGATTCTTTAGTGCAGTCCGCAACAGCGTCTTTCGGTCAAAAGTATGGGAGTCTGTTTTCCGGCATGGTTTTTCAGACACGCCTAAAAACAGGATGTTAAAGGTCATTTCCAATGTTTTCCTCCATTTGCATCCCGCAAAGGTAAAACGACACGCACCGCAATTTAAGTTTACATGGTGTATGGGGGGCATTAGCTTCTTCCTGTTTTTAACGCTTACAGTTACCGGCGTACTATTGATGTTTTATTACCGGCCTACGGTACATGATGCGTATTGGGATATAAAAGATCTTGAATATCAGGTGCCGTTTGGGGCATTACTGAGGAATCTGCATCGATGGGCAGCGCATTTAATGGTAATTACGGTGTGGCTGCATATGTTTCGCGTTTTTGCAACGGGTTCGTATAAACCGCCAAGAGAATTTAATTGGTGTGTCGGCGTTGTTCTGCTGGTGGTTACCCTTCTCCTGAGCTTTACCGGTTATTTGCTTACATGGGATCAATTGGGTTTCTGGGCTGTTACGGTCGGAACAAACATGGCGCGTTCCACTCCATTGCTTGGCCATGAAGGACCTTTCGGGGAACAATTGGGTATGACCGCCCACAATGATATACGTTTTGCCCTTCTGGGCGGTTCGCTGGTTGGAAGTAATGCGTTATTAAGGGCGTATGTATGGCATTGCATAGGACTTCCATTAATTATCAGCATATTTATGATGGTGCATTTCTGGCGAATTCGCAAAGACGGAGGCATATCAGGGCCGCTTTGATAGTGTTATTTATCGATTTCAAATTATGGAAAATATATGGGCTATTATAACTAAACCGGATAACATCCCCATTGTGGCATTGATCTTTTTGCTGTGTATCTTCTCCTTTATTACCTTTCAGCAGGCATTCAGAAACGATCGAAGGCTGAAACAAGAGGAACGCCGGAAAGGAGAACAGTGATCTATGGAATACACGCTTATCAAGACAGATGATCATTGGTTTCGGCAAAATATCAATTGCCAGTACGCATGTCCCGTCAACACTCCCGCAATGAATTATATAGAACTTATTGCCGAGGAGAATTTCGATGCATCATTAAACCTTAATTTTATGGCAAATCTCTTTCCCCCTATTCTCGGAAGGGTTTGCACCCATCCTTGCGAAACCGCGTGCAGGAGAGGAGCAATTGACAGCCCCATTGCCATATGCACTCTGAAAAGAAGTGCCGCTGATTTTGCCCTTCATCCATTTCCCCAAAAAAAAGTTGCCGTTAAAAAAACCGGCAAACGCATCGCAATTATTGGTTCAGGCCCATGCGGCCTTGCGGCAGCCCATGATTTAGCGGTAAAGGGGCACGATGTTATTATATATGAAGCGCTGCCGGTTGCAGGGGGCATGCTCAGTGTGGGAATCCCCCCCTATCGTCTGCCGCGCAGCATAATAGAGAATACGCTACAATGGATAAAGGGGTTTGGCGTTGAAATCCTTATAAACACACCGGTAAACACGCCGGAAAAGTTTGAGGAACTCTTACAGACATTTGACGCCGTGTACATTGCCGCCGGCGCACATAAATCATCCCGCATGGATATTCCCGGCGAAGACCTGGAAGGGGTAATACATGGCGTTTCCTTTATGAAAGAAACCAACCTTGGCACAATAAAAAACGTTCCGAAAAGCGTGGTGGTGATCGGGGGCGGCTTCACAGCTATCGATTGCGCACGTACATCTCTAAGGCTGGATGCCGGAAAGGCATCGATTGTGTATCGGAGAACCAGGGAAGAAATGCCGGCGGGCGAGATGGAGGTTCAAATGGCGGAAGAAGAGGGCATTGAAATGCTTTGCCTGACTTCTCCTGTCAGGCTGATTGGAAAAGACGGAAAAGTTACGCATATAGAATGTGTAAGGAATGAACCTGGCAAACCCGATGAATCCGGACGCCGCAGACCGGAGGTTATTGAAGGGAGCAATTTTACCATACCTGTAGATTTGGTTATCCCCGCCATCGGGCAGGCGCCGGATATTGTATTCCTTTCAGAACGACTGGGCGTAAAGGTCAACAAATGGGGGATGCCTTTAATTGATGAAACAGGCATGACGTCACGGAAAGGGGTATTTGCAGGCGGAGACTGCGTGACGGGACCCCGCAATGTAATTGAGGTGATTGCTGACGGAAGAAAGGCGGCAGGTTCGATACATACTTTTTTGACCGGACAGGAAAAGGGAGATTATCAATTTTATTATAAACACCAAAGCCCTTCAAAAAGAGTCTCCGATTATGAAGTAGCTCCCAGACAAAAGCAGGAATCGCTTCCCCTGGACAAAAGAGGCTGCTTAGACGCCGAATCAGAACTGGGATTTTCCATGGAGAATACCCTGAAAGAGGCAAATCGCTGCCTGCTTTGTCATTACAATATATTTATCGATGAGAAGTGCATATTATGCGGCGGTTGCATCGATGTTTGCCCTTACAATTGCATATCGATGGTTTCGCGTGAAAATATTTCGTTGCCAGATTCCTTACGCAATGAAGAAAACATCCCCGAAGAATGGGATGCCGCAATGATAATAGATGAAGAAAAGTGTATCCGGTGCGGATTGTGCGTTAAACGTTGCCCCACAAGGGCAATTACCATGAAACGCTTCGCCTATTCAGAGGGGTAATATTTCTATAAAAATACGTTGGCTGATCACTGCAAAAAAAAGCAGGGGCGAAGCATTTGCCGTAAATTGTCATAAATACATTCATACCCAAACGGGCAAATGCTTCGCCCCTACCCTATGCGACAAACATCGCTATTATTGGAATTTTTCAAAAAACTAAAGTGTTGCAAAAAATGTAACAGCGGCAAAAACAGATTGAAGACCTTTTTACGAAACAGATATGAGTAATAGCGAGGAAAATAAAGAAAAGAAAGACCGGCATCGCGCCCTTGCCTTTATAAAAGGCAAGACGTTTGCCAGGGAAAAAGATATTGATATATCGGAAGATGAAATAGCCACATGGCCATTCTTGATAAGAAAAGAGTTCCTGGCGGCTATTATTTGCACAATCATACTCATCGTCTGGTCTGTCCTGTTTGACGCTCCCCTTGAAGAAATTTCAGACCCTACCATGACTCCAAATCCTGCAAAGGCACCCTGGTATTTTCTGGGATTGCAGGAAATGCTTGTTTATTTTGACCCATGGATTGCCGGCGTTATTTTCCCGATGCTGATAATTGCCGGGTTAATGGTCATTCCCTATGTGGATAGTAATCCAAAGGGGAATGGTTATTATACCTTTAAAGAAAGAAAATTTGCGATGCTGACCTTTTGCTTTGGGTTTCACGTCTTATGGATATTGCTGATCATCGTCGGGGTGTTTATGCGTGGACCAGGCTGGTTGTGGTTTTGGCCATGGCATGAGTGGGACCCACATCGGGTTGTTGCGGAAACAAATTATGATCTGACCAGCCTTATAGGGATCAGGTCGAATTCTTTGCCGGGCTTTATGCTTGGCGGGTTAGTGTTGTTTGGTTATTTTTATTTGGGGATATCCTTCCCCTACCGGTTTTTAAAACGCAGAAAAAGTTTGGCTATAGAGAAGCTCGGGTTCATTAGATATACAATCGTTGCCTTCCTCTTTCTCTGCATGATGGCGCTTCCGATAAAAGTATGCCTGCGATTGGTGTTTCACATAAAATATATCTGGGTGACCCCCTGGTTTAACATATAATTTTCTATTATTTACGTGTGATTATGGAAACCGGAAAAGTACGAAAAAAAGAAAAGAGAGAAGAGGAAAAGTCCTATTCGGCGGCGTTTGCGGTTGTAAGCTTTATCCTTGCTGCAGTTGCCTTGTGGGCAGTAGTGAATGAAGTAGTTGACAGACGGCCATGGAAAAAATATCAAAAGAAATTTTATCAGTTGGAATATGAAAAAGCAGGGGAAGAATACACAAAGTCAGTCGCCATTTTCGAGAGTCCCGAAGTACAAAAAAAATATACGGAGGCAAAAGAAAACCTGAAACATGCACAGGATGCCTTCATTGCTCCAGCAGTACAGAAGGAGTATCAAAACCTGTTAACCGAAGAAAAGCGCGCCGGACAGGAAGTCGAGTCATTGAAATTTCTGTCCGTGGTGGCACGAAATAAAATCTCTGAGAAAGAATACCTTTATGGGAAAACGCAGAATGAACAATTGAAAGAAGAAATAGCTGCGCTGGAAAAAGAAAATGAAGAACGTGCCATGAAACGGAAGGTGGCTGAAAACCGGCTTGCATTAATCAGGACAAGGCAGGGAGAATTGAAAAAAGATGTTATAACTTATACAAATGAATTAGATTCATACACTTCGGGAGTAGCGTATAGCAAAAACAAATTAAATAAATTCAAAACAGCACGTACAGGTCTCCAGGTATACCAAACCTATCTGGAAGATATAAATATAGTTGATCGATGCATGTCCTGCCACCCCGGCATAGATAAACCTGAAAGTGTTTCAGAAGAACAGCCATATGCAAGCCATCCCGACAGACAATTATATCTGGGAAATCACCCGCCTGAAAAATTTGGCTGCGTTTTATGCCACGAAGGACAATCAAGCGCAACATCAGGGGTGAAAAAAGCGCACGGAGAGGTTGAATACTGGCTTACTCCAATATACCGCGGTGTCGTTGCGCAGGCCTCATGCATCAGATGCCATAATGGTGTAAGGGAAGTAAAGGGGGCAGAGGTACTTTGGGAAGGGAAAAAGTTATTCGGGGAACTTGGTTGTTATGGTTGCCATGATACAGAAGGTTTTGGAGAGTATAAGGACAGAATTATAGGTCCCGGTTTGCGTAATATTAAAAACAAGGTAAAACCCGGATGGTTAACTGACTGGATAAGAGATCCAAAGGCTTTCAGGCCAACCACCCGAATGCCGGACTTTAAATTGTCCGAAGAAGAATCCCGTGCAATAGCAGCATATCTATGGCAACACGCTGACAATGCGGAAGACGATAATGACGAAATAATCCGGCTTACCGGGGAAGAGTACGAACGTGGCGATTTCCTTTTTGAACAAACAGGCTGTTTGGCATGCCATAGTTATGAAGAAGGGGCGGAAAGAACGTTTGCCCCCAATCTGGCAAAGACTGGCGCAAAGATGCGCGATATGTATCTGGTTGAATGGATACTCAATCCAAAAAGTAAAGAACCACTTACAAGGATGCCAAATTTCAGGATAGACGACGTAAATGCCCGCCTCATCGCCGGATATTTAATAGGCAAAACAAAACAACCTTCTGACGATGATGAAACTAAGAATATTGAATGGTTAACAGACAAAAACAAGGCGCGCACGGGCGAGGCTTTAATCAAAAGATATGGCTGTTTTGGATGCCATGAAATTAAGGGCATGGAAGGACTTGGCAAAATTGGCGCAGAATTGTCCGATATCGGATCGAAACACATACCCTTATTCGATTTCGGGCTTTTGGAAAAAAAGATACTTGGCGAGGCAGGGCTGAAACATTATACGGAAAACATTGGCGAGGCAAGAAGGGCATGGTTGCAGGCAAAATTGCAGCACCCAAGACAGTTTGACGAAGGGAAGTATAAAAAGCCGGAAGACCGGCTGAAGATGCCAGACTTTAGATTGTCCGTGGAACAGATAAAAGCGTTGGTCATCTTTCTTTCAGGATTAAGGGATGAAAAATTGCCGGAGAAATATGTTGCGTCGTTATCTGAGAGACAAAAGGTAATTGCGGAAGGCAGGATGATTATAAACAAATACAATTGCTCCGGATGCCATCAGTTTGATTTGGACAGAATATATCTTAACGATGGTATAGAACTTTCGGGAATGGTAAAAATAGAAGAGGATGACGGCGTTTATTTTCAATTAATGGAAGATAACGAGCGCTACGGGCACAAAGCCGGTGAGGTGGTATTTATTGCAGCAGAAGATGTTGTAAAACAGGACAGAGTAACGGAAATTGAACTGGCGAACCGGATTATAGCATATCATGTGGAAGAAATAGGCATCATGCCTGAAGAGGCACGGGTCTTTGTGCCACCATTATTATACGGCGAAGGGAAGAAAGTACAATGCGAGTGGACATTTGCGTTTTTAAAAGAACCCTTTGATCTCAGACCCTGGCTTGACGTAAAAATGCCATCGTTTGACATGTCTACCGAAGATGCAACGAAGCTGGCTATATTTCTTGCCGCAAAAGATGGGGAACAATACCCTTATGAGTATATCGAAGAAACAAAAAAGGGATATATAGAAAAAAAAGAACTGGCATTTCCCGGGTATCTCGAAGCTGCGAAAAAGCTATTCGAATCTGAAAATGTTCATTGCCTGCAATGCCATATCAGAGGCAGTAAAATGCCGGAAGGGGAGCCCGCAGACTGGGCGCCTGATCTAATGCTTGCAAAGACACGGCTCAAGCCGGAGTGGATTAAGAAATGGCTTTTAGACCCGCAATCGATTCAGCCGGGAACAAAAATGCCTAAATTTTTCAGAGAAGGAGAATTTCAGGAATATATTCCCGGAACACCTGAAGAACAGGTAGAGGTTATGAAGGATTTTTTGATGAACCTTTGGGAATAGCACTACAAAGAAACAACCATGACAGGGTTAATGCACTGCCAATTTTTGTGCTGGACGTAAGAATAAAATGTCGCTTTAGGTAACACTTTAGTTTTTTGGAAAACGTATCACCTAATAGAGCGCAAAATATTGCATCTCTCTACCGTAGGAGCAAGCAGTCTCCCTGTCAATCATTCATTTTACAGGTTGCTCCTGACGGAGCTATTTATCCTAAGCTAGCATAGCCAGAACTAAACAAGCACGAAATACGAAAGATGCTCTCGTTTAGCATTTCAAATAATACTCTCGTTCCCAAGCTCTGGCTTGGGAACGCAATTGTTTGAGAAGCTCCAGCTTCGCCTGGAAAAAAAGAATGAAAAATGCTACCGATGATATTTAAAAATATCTTTCGGTGCTTCATCTTACCCATTTAGTCCACATACAAAGTTTAAACCGAATAATTATGACGAAAGGGAAGCGGGAGCTTCCAATGCATTTACGTTCCCAAACCGGAGCTTGGGAACGAGCGCTTTTACTTTTTAAAGAATATAAACTGTTAGCGCTTTAGTTATTATTCAAGGTTAACGCAAGGGTTATTTCGCCTCCAGTTTTTTAATTGCCTCTAATACTTTCGACCTGTCGGTTGGGTTTGTCGCATATTTAACACAATTCCGGTATTGTTCGAGGGCCTTTGCCGTGTTCTTTTTTGCTTCATAGAGGGCAGCTATGGTAAAATTGGATTCAAAATCCGCCGGGTCGATATTCAGCACTTTTTTAAAAGCATCCATGGATGCCTCTCCTTTGTCCTCCAGTAGATACAACACTCCCAACTGTTTGAAATATTTAGCCTGGTTCATAGGGTATATTGTTAATGCATGATTGTAGACTGTTATTGCTTTTGAAAAGCTACCGGCAATAACATAGGCATTGGCAAGTTCGTGAAAGAGGTCTAACCCTAAAAAGGACATGTACCTTATATGTTCTTCATTGCCTGAATCAAATAAATGTATTGCCTTTTCTCCCGTTTTTATTAAACGGTCGATTTTTTCAGGATTCTCCAGATAATGGGAAAATAACGTATATTGCAGAACAAACTCTTCCGGCATATCAGAAACAAGTTCCAGTAATTTGTTTTCCGTTTCCTGATATGTGAATTTTCCCTGATAGTAACTTTCTATGATATCTTCGGCAGTTTCCATTACTTTGTCTGAAAGGCAAAGTCTTGTGATTTGCTGCACAAGTTTTTCAAACATTTCCGGAATTTTCTCCGCTGACTCGCATTCCCCCACCAATGCACCCACCGTTTTATCCTTCATCTCCTGCAGTCTTACTGTTTCTATTTCCTTTGCATTTATCACTTCGATATCTGCCCGGTATCCTTCGCCAAATTGGGAAAGACTGCCTTTTATCCCGAAATCTGCATTTAATTGCTTTGTCATTTTTACTACTTTTTCCCACTCAAAACTAAAAAAAAGGTCTATAATATCTTTATTACTAAAGTTTGAACCTTTTTCCACGTTGTCAATCTTGTAGAAATTATGCAAAACAGTTTTTCTCACATAATGGTAAGTACGTTTCTGGTCTATTACGCTAAAAAGACCAGACCGGATTAACTCGCTTTGTATAATACGTTCCACCCCTGCAATTTGACTCTCTGATCCAAGGTTATACACAAAGGGAAAGATAACAACCTTATATTTTTGTTCCTGCGCAGGCAAGGTTTGCGCTGAAAAGATAAAAAAAGTAATAGTGAATATTAATGATGTATAAGTTTTTTTAACATTTTTAAGGGCATCTTTTTATTAAAGGGATTATCGGTATTGAGTTTATTTTAAAATAAATAAAAAAAGCCCGATCATTTGTAGTTAATACAAATTAGCAGGCTCTTATTACCACTCCGGGATTTACGAGAAAGTAAAAACATGTTTAAAATGGATTCGGAAGGGTGCCGGGAGATGACTACCGCAGTTTTTGTATTTGGCAAAAAGTTTTTTATGCCTTGTTTTTGAATGCAGCTATTATTTTATCCGCCACTTCTTCTGATATTTCCTCTTTTTCATAAAACCCTGTTTCCAGTTTTTCTTTTACTTCCACTAATTTTGCAGACCTTGTATCCGATACTTCGTTTTTAACGATTGCTTTCAGATTTTCAATTTTTTCGCTAAAAATCCTGGACTCCTGAGAAATGCTAACGGCGTCTTGTTTTTCGGAACTGGTATTCCCCTCTTTCTCTCTGTTTTTTACCGGCTTATTCGCTTCGTAACGCTTCAAGCCAATACTTTTCAGCATGGAGGGGTCGCTCGTTATTCTATCCATAGTACCTTCCTTAATATTCAAAAATGTTTTTTTAAGTTTGTAGATTTAAATTTCGCACTGTACAGAACAAATAAAAGGCGCGTTTAATATCATTTTTAGTTAAATTTTGCCGCCATTAAAAATTATATCTTCATTGTATCGTTATTCAAAACTTTATTCTCTCAGAACCGTATACGTTTATTGTGGTGCAACGCTAGTTTTGATATCGGCAAAAATGGGCACTGATTTAGGTTTTTATCAAAGTATTTTTGTTTCTCTCTGATAGTAGGTTTTTTGAAACCGTAGGGACGAAGCATTTGCTATAACGGGCAGACATGCGTTCATGCTCAAACGGCCAAATGCTTCACCCCTACACCGTGCGGCAAATATCGTTATTATTGGAATTTTTCAAAAAACGAAATTGATACAATTTAGCGCATGTTTTCCACGTATAAGATATATATAAAATGATTAGAACAGCAGTCTAACAGAATATATTTGACATCAGCCAAAAAATGTGCTATAGAGGAATTCATGTTTTTTTAAAGTTCGTAACTTACATTCTATCAATGATATACATATAAAACAGGAGCTGTCAATTGACCATTATTTATAGTATTAAAGCAAGAGAGATTTTGGATTCAAGGGGAAATCCTACCGTAGAAGTCGATGTGATTTTGAAGAATGGAATTATGGGCCGTGCCGCCGTGCCTTCCGGAGCTTCCACAGGAAAAAGGGAGGCCCTGGAACTGAGAGATACTGATAAACCTTCACGATTTATGGGCAAAGGGGTTCAGACTGCGGTTAAAAACGTAAATGAAATTATTTCTCATAAACTCGAAGGAATGGATGCAACCCGCCAGGTAGAGATTGACAACCTGTTAATACAATTAGATGGCACCAAAAACAAAGAGAAACTCGGGGCAAATGCTATTTTAGGCGTTTCGCTTGCAACGGCAAAAGCGGCTGCTAATGCATTGGGGGTTCCCCTATACCGGTATATTGGCGGTACGAATGCAAAGGTTTTGCCCGTCCCCATGATGAATATCCTGAATGGCGGCAAACATGCCGACAACAATCTTGATATACAGGAGTTTATGATTGTGCCGGTAAATGCGGACAGCTTTGCGAACGCCTTGCGCACCGGCGCAGAAATATTTCATACCCTTCGCTCTGTTTTAAAATCAAATGGATACAACACTAATGTTGGAGATGAGGGCGGTTTTGCTCCGAATTTGAAAACTAATGAAGAGGCGATTGATTTGATTCTTCAGGCGATTAAAGACGCCGGGTATAGTGCGGGAAAAGATGTTTATCTTGCGTTAGACTCTGCTGCCAGTGAATTTTATCAGGAAGGAAAATACGTATTGCGCACAGAGGGTTGCAAGAAAAAAACAAGCGATGAAATCATCGCCCTTTACACGGAATTTTTGAATAAGTATCCTATTTGCAGCATTGAGGATGGTTTGGCGGAGGACGATTGGGATGGTTGGGTTAAACTTACCAATCAACTGGGAAAAAAGGTTCAAATCGTAGGAGACGACATATTCGTTACAAATACGGAAATCCTGGCAAAGGGGATTGAAAGAGGCGTAGCCAATTCCATTTACCGGTATATTGGCGGTACGAATGCAAAGGTTTTGCCCGTCCCCATGATGAATATCCTGAATGGCGGCAAACATGCCGACAACAATCTTGATATACAGGAGTTTATGATTGTGCCGGTAAATGCGGACAGCTTTGCGAACGCCTTGCGCACCGGTACAGAAATATTTCATACCCTTCGCTCTGTTTTAAAATCAAAGGGATACAATACTAATGTTGGAGATGAAGGCGGTTTTTCTCCGAATTTGAAAACTAATGAAGAGGCGATTGATTTGATTCTTCAGGCGATTAAAGACGCCGGGTATAGTGCGGGAAAAGATGTTTATCTTGCGTTAGACTCTGCTGCCAGTGAATTTTATCAGGAAGGAAAATACGTATTGCGCACAGAGGGTTGCAAGAAAAAAACAAGCGATGAAATCATCGCCCTTTACACGGAATTTTTGAATAAGTATCCTATTTGCAGCATTGAGGATGGTTTGGCGGAGGACGATTGGGATGGTTGGGTTAAACTTACCAATCAACTGGGAAAAAAAGTCCAAATCGTAGGAGACGACATATTCGTTACAAATACGGAAATCCTGGCAAAGGGGATTGAAAGAGGCGTAGCCAATTCCATTTTAATCAAGGTCAACCAAATTGGCACTTTAACAGAAACGTTAGATGCAATTGAACTGGCAAAGACGAATGGCTACTCAGTCGTCATTTCTCATCGGTCAGGCGAAACAGAAGATTACACCATCGCAGACATAGCAGTAGCCACCAATGCCGGCCAAATAAAAACCGGTTCACTAAGCAGGACGGATCGTATATGCAAATACAATCAACTTTTACGTATAGAAGAAGACCTCTCGGATAACGCAATATATGGAGGTAAATTATGCAGACTGCAAAAACAGGTATAGAGCATGGCAATCATTTTCGGGGAAATCTTTTTTGTGAGAAAAGAGAGGAAAAACCCTTTTATTTCGGCAAATACATCCTGATTACCCTTGTCACCTCATTTGTCGTAGTACTCTTCTCCTACCTAATTACGCATGCCCGTCAGGAAAGATTTCGTATGTTAGAAACAAAAAGGATTCTTGAGGGACATGTGGTACAATTAAGATTGGAAAACGACAGTCTCGAGAGCGAGTATTCCTCTTTACAGAAAGACCCTCTCCGTATTGAAAAAGAAGCGCGTGAACAATTAGGATATTTTGCGCCTGGAGAGGTTTTTTATGATAAGTATCGTTTTAATATAAAAAGCGTCCCCGGAAAAAAGCCCGTTGCTGCAACTGCCCCAAACCGGTGGAAATCATTCCTCTTCGACGGGTCTTTTCCATGGCAGCTTCCTGCCATGATAATTCTTGTTACCGCCGCATATTATCTGATTACCTACTATTATGAATATAGAAAATTATATAAATCAAATCGTTAGAGATGCGAAAAGCGCTTCGCGGCGTATTGCTACGGCAAGCACAGCGTTAAAAAATACTGCACTTGATTATATTGCGGAAGGCATAAATTCCTCTGCGGATTTCATTCTAACGGAAAATAAAAAAGATGTGCTCGCCGCAAAACAAGCCGGACTGTCAGAAGCGATGATTGACCGCCTATCCCTGACCGATAAACGTATCAACGCAATGGCTGACGGTGTAAGGCAAATCATTCATCTTGCCGACCCTGTAGGAGAAATTATTCATGGGCATACACGGCCAAATGGTTTGCAGATAAAAAAAATACGCACACCAATCGGCGTAATTGTTATTATTTATGAATCACGGCCTAATGTGACCGCCGATGCTGCGGCATTGTGTCTGAAAGCAGGAAATGCCGTTATATTAAGGGGTGGGAAAGAGGCGATTCATTCTAATATTGCGCTGTATAAAATACTTACTGCCGCTTTGGAAAAGGCAGGACTCGATAAAAACGGCATACAGCTTGTCGAAATTACAGAGAGGGAGGCGATTGATTATTTACTTACGTCTGACAAATATGTTGACGTCGTCATTCCTCGTGGCGGAGAAGCACTCATCCGTACCGTCGTTGAAAAATCGACCATCCCTGTTATAAAACACTATAAAGGCGTTTGCCATACCTACGTGGATGAATTTGCCGATCTGAAAATTGCCGAAGAGGTTTGTTTCAATGCCAAGGTTCAGCGGCCTGCAACCTGTAATGCAATGGAGACGATGCTGGTGCATGAAAATATCGCTCCCGTTTTTTTGCCAAAAATAGCGAAAAGATTAGTTGATTCCGGCGTGCAATTGCTGGGTTGCAAAAAAACATGTACCTTTTTAGATACGATAAAACCGGCAACGGACGAAGATTATCATAATGAATACCTGGATATGGTGTTAAACATAAAAGTAGTGGATTCAATAGATGACGCTATTTCTCATATAACAAAATACGGTTCAGGTCATTCAGAGGCAATCATCACTACCAATTATAGTAATGCCCTGCAATTTACCGGCGAGGTAGACGCCGCAGCGGTATACGTCAACGCCTCTACCCGTTTTACCGATGGCTATGAGTTTGGCATGGGGGCTGAAATTGGCATTAGCACGGATAAACTCCACGCCAGAGGGCCAATGGGACTTGCAGAACTTACCTCCTATAAATTTGTGGTTTTTGGAAACGGTCAATTGCGGGAATAACTGTGATGGACGATGGACGAATTGGGAGATATGATTTGGATTTTAAATCATCACTCGTCCATCGTAATTCGTACTTCGCATTTTGCGACAAATTAACTTCCATAGAAATACCTTCCCCGCCGTAAGGGCATTCATAAAACTTGCTTCACCAGAAAAAAATGATATAAATTATTGTTTGTTTTACGGAAATAGGACTTTTAAATAATTTCAAACGAATCAGGGAAACCTTTCATTATTTTTTTATTTGGTGTAAATATTATGGAAAAAGCAGCTTTTGGTGAAAGATCAATAGCAGAACTCGAGAATATGATTCTGGAGCTTGAACATCGTATAGAAGATTTGGAAAATGCCTCTTTGAAAGGCGAATCAGAGCATAACGATGAATTACGCTACTTAAGGGAAGAGCAAGAACAGATACAAAAGGAAATCTTTGCTAAATTAACCCCTTATGATATCGTTAAAATCGCACGGCATCCCTTACGCCCACTGTCAACAGACTATATAAATTTTATCGTGGAAGACTTTGTTGAACTCCATGGGGATAAACGATTTGGCGATGATAAGGCAATGGTTTGCGGTTTTGGCAAGATTGATGAGGAAAAGGTGTTAATCGTAGGACACCGAAAGGGGAAAAGCACAAAGGAACGTATTGCGTGTAATTTTGGCATGCCAAATCCTGAAGGATACCGGAAGTCATTGCAAAAGATGAAGCTTGCGGAAAAGTTTAAATTACCTGTTATTACTTTAATAGATACCCCGGGGGCAAATCCTGATATTGGAGCGGAAGAAAGGGGGCAGGCACATGCTATTGCAGAGAGTATTTATGAGATGTCCCGGCTGAGAACGCCTATAATAAATATCGTTATCGGCGAAGGCGGCAGCGGAGGGGCATTAGGAATCGGAATTGGCGATATATTTGCAATTCTCGAATATGCCTACTATTCCGTTATTTCCCCAGAGGGATGTGCCGCAATATTATGGAAAAATGGAGAAATGGCGCCGGAAGCTGCTAAAAAACTACACTTAACTGCCAAGGATTTATTGAATTTGTGCATTGCGGATGAAATCATACCTGAACCATCCGGCGCTGCCCATAAAGACCCCGAAAAGACTGCCTCGACAATGAAATCGTTTCTGCTTAAATATCTGCATCAGTTAAAAACTATCCCTACCGACAAACTTATAGAAGACAGATACAACAGATACCGTAAAATAGGGAAATATCTGGAGGTTTAAACCAGAATACGAAGTACGATTTTACGATTTTTTTAATCTGTGCAATCGTTCTACAGAGCTCACGACGAAGTCTGTGTAATCGGTGGCTTCCTTTTTTATTAATTTACGACTTGGGACTTGTGATTTTTAAATCGTACTTTGTAGCTCATAACTCGTACTTCGTATTCCTACCTGTTTTCAATCATTTCCAGGTATTTTTTTATTTTTAAATGCCCCGGGCTAATCGCAATCGCTTCTTTCAACAACGTTTCTGCCCTATCTTTATTGCCTTGTTCGTAATGTATAACCCCTGCACGGAAAAGTGCTTCTGTGTGAGAAGGTTTAATACGAATGGTTTCTTCAAATGCTTGTAATGCGAGGGCATTATTTCCCATCCTGAGAAATACGTACCCAAGATTAAAACGAAAATCGGGATTATCGGGAAGTAAATGAACTGCCTCCTGAAACTCTGACAGCGCACTATCCATGTCGCCTTTTTTTGCGAGGGAGGCGCCAAGGTTGTTGTGGGCATAAGGATACAAGGGGTCATATTTTATTGCCTGACGATATTCTTCTATCGCCTTATCAAGGATACCTTTTTTGTCATAAAGAGCACCAAGATTGTTGTGGGCATATGCCAGCGCCTGGTCAATCGCCAGTGCGGATTGATATGCCTCCACGGCAAGTTCGAATTGGTTTTTTGATTCATAAACATTGCCCAGATTGTAATATGCGTCACTGTTTAATGGGTCTGCGGCAACCGCCCTTTTGTACGCGGCAATCGCATCTTCATCCATGCCTCTTTTGTTATACAATACGCCTAAATTATTATGTGCATCGGCAAAACCGGGGTCGATTGCCAAAGCCGTATTGTATTCCTCAAACGCATCGTCATATTGTTCCATCTCAAAATAAATCTTCCCAAGGTTGTTATGCGCTTGTTTGTAATCCTGTTTTATTTGGAGTGCTTTTTTGTAAGAAGAAATTGCCTGGGGCAACTGATTCTTTTTTTTGTAAGCATTCCCCATATTGTAGTGCACCGTAGCATAACGGGTAAATCCGGTTTCCTGTGATTTTTCTATTGCTTTGCGGTAATACATAAGGGCGGTATCCGGGTCATCTTTTTTATTATACTGCGTGCCAAGATTATTATAGGTAGTAAAGCTGCAGAGTGGATTTTGAGCGGAATTGTACCACAGTGTAAATTCATTTTCCCAATGTCTGTTCCGGGTGATTGTGATGATCGCACAAACTATTAAAACCGGAATGATGAAAGAGTATTTAATCGCTTTCTTTTGATGTGTAATTGCCGTTGAAAAAACTATACAACATCCTATGAATGGCAAATAAAGATAGCGGTCTGCCATAAGATTGCTTAACGGAATAATGTTTATGACAGGAAGGAGGGAAATAAAAAACCACAATATCCCAAACAATATGAAATAAAATCTTTCCTGTCGAAATGTTGCGCTATTTTTATCACATTGCTGCGGTTTGAAGGTTTGAAATATGCATTTTCTTTTTAAACGGAGAATGATAACAATAAGAGTTGTTAAAAATAAAAATGGCACAATAAAGGCAACCGACAGAGGCGATTTAATGGGTAAGACATGGTAGTCCACATTAAGATTAAAAGGTATAAAGATATTGGAAATGTATCTGCCTGTTACTTTTGTTGATGTAAACAAGGCCGTCAGGAAACTATTACCGGGATATTCGATATTCTCATGGATATTACGAAATACGATAAATCTGAGGATGAGATACATAATGCTGATCCCTATATAGCTTATGAAATAAGGAGATACGGCTATTTTTGCAAAAGCCCTGAAGAAAAGGCACGCCCTGTTTTTCCAATACCCGGGTTTTGAGGAGTTGTTTTGGGCATCTTCGGTGGGACCTGCACAGCGGTTGATATGGAAAGCGCCTGGTTCTTTTTCCAGGGATGGAGAGGGGATGTTTACCGTGCGTTCTTTGAAAAGGAAGCAAAAGGAAAAGATTAATCCCGGCAGCACAATGGCAGATTCCTTGGAAAGCAATGCCAGGAAATAGGTTGTCATTGCCGCAATATAAACAGGAATACAATGTTTGATTGCAGGCATTGGCGCCATTTCAGTAAAGAATATCCGGCGACGGTCTTTTGTTTTCTCAGGGTATGCGAGAGAAGACGTTTTTTTGTCAGAGAGCAGAAAAAGCAAAAAGGAGAGCAGTGCAAAATTGGTTGCAAGCAGGTCTTCTCTATAACTTATTGCGTTAACCGTTTCGTTTACAATGGGGTGCATTATGAACAACAGGGCAGCTAAAAATGCATGATTGATGTATGATGCACTGCCCTCTATATACTGAGAAGCGGGGTATTTGACGGGGAAAAAGCATCTGCCCAAACAGCATATAAGAAAATACACCAGCACCGAATTTATTGTGTGTGATACTACGTTTGTGATGTGATAACCCATTGGGCGGGATTGCCAGAGTGAATAGTCCACAAAATAAGAAAGAGTCACTACCGGCCTGTATGTCAGCTCTCCGGAGCGGGCAAAATAATCGTGGGTAAATAAGGCGGAAAGATTCCGCCAGTCTTCAATAAAATGGTTATCTATAATGGTAGAATTGTCATCGTAAACAAACTGGTTTGGCAGACAATTTAAATACGTGAGAATTGAAACGGTGGAAAGAATGACGATTGATAGAATATGTAATGATTTTTTGTTGCTATATATAGTCAAAAGCATTTATTTTTTAAAAAAATGGTTTTTTTCTTGCATTTAAAAACGCTCGTTCCCAAGCACGAAACACGAAACACGAAACAAATTCTAATGACAAAATGATTTGAAATTCTAAACAAATGTAACACTTTAGTTTTTAAAAAACAAAAATACTCGTTCCCAAACCTTGTACTGAACATAGTGAAGTATCTGTTTGGGAATGCATTTGTTTGAGAAACTCCGGTTTCTCGCCTGTTTGCTGATAGATAGGGAATAAAATCACAGGGTTAAGACAGTTTGTAATTTGTCAAGTCAGACCCTCACTGGAAACAAAGTTTCCAGTGCAATTGCGTTCCCAAGCCGGAGCTTGGGAACGAGCGTTTTTTTTCATAGAACTAAAGTGTTACAAACAAATGCACCTTTAGTATTTTGCATTTCGTGCTTCTTATTGTTGTATGTTTTGGATTTGTTTTGAATTTTATGCTTTGTTATTCGGATTTGTTTCGTACTTCGTACTTCGTATTTCGGATTTCACAATTACTGGTCAGATGGCTTTCTTTGCAATCCTTGTCCCGGAGCGGCCTTCAAATGCCTCGCGCACCTTGTCAAGCGAAGTAATAAGGGCAAATGATCCGCCCCATTCCAGGAAATGTATGGCTGCCTGGATTTTTGGACCCATACTTCCAGGCGGGAAATGCCCTTCGTCCAGATAGCGCTGCGCTTCATCTGCCGTTATGTTGTAAAGAGGCCGTTCGTTTGGTTTTTTATAATTGAGGAAAACGTTTTCCTCCCCGGTAAGCATAACCAAGGCACTGGCATTAATATCTCTTGCCAGAACGCTTGAAGCAAGGTCTTTGTCTATGACAACGTCCACCCCTTCAAGGTCTCCGTTTTCCTTTATAATTACAGGAATACCTCCTCCCCCGGCGGCAATGACGATATTGCCAGCCCCTGAAAGGCATCTGATCGCCTGAATCTCTATAATCTTCAGAGGATTGGGCGATGCCACTACCCGACGATACCCTCTGTGGCTGTCCTCCGCAATATCCCAGCCTTTTTCTCTTTGAAAACGTTCCGCCTCTTCTTTCCTGAAAAAAGGACCTATGGGTTTTGTCGGACACGAAAATGCCCGGTCGTGTTTGTCCACTACAACCTGCGTCAGAACCGTTACCACACAGGTATCTCTGTTTTCCCTTCGCAACGCATTGGTCAATGATTGCTGGATCATGTATCCGATTGCCCCTTCCGTATCGGCAACGCACATTCCAAGCGTAAGCTCCGGCGTCTGGTCACGGCAGGCCTCGGTCATAAGCAGCAAATTACCCACTTGCGGGCCGTTTCCATGGGTGATTATTATATTATACCCCCTGTTTAAACAGTAAATGACTCCTTCCATACTTTTCCGTGTATTTTCGAATTGTTCCCCTACGGTTCCCTTTTGACCTTTCCGGATGAGAGCATTTCCCCCCAGCGCAATTACCATAGTATTTCTACCGTTCATTGGAGTTTTTAACTTTTCAATAAGTTGGGATTTTTATAATAATTTCTATCTTTCACTGTCCACAGTCCACAATCTGCAGTCGGCAATCCGCAATCCGCAATCCGCAATTTGCCGATTGCCGACTGTATAGAATTCCCCATTAATAAAGGTGGCAAGCGGGTTGTTTATCTCAATTTATTGAGAAGTTACGGAGTTTTGCCCTGATAATCTTTTCGAGTTGAGGTTCGCCTGTTTCCTGCATGCCGTAACGTACTCGTTCTGCAGGTTTA
Source organism: Candidatus Kuenenia sp. (assembly GCF_027493735.1). NCBI lineage: Bacteria > Pseudomonadati > Planctomycetota > Candidatus Brocadiia > Candidatus Brocadiales > Candidatus Brocadiaceae > Candidatus Kuenenia > Candidatus Kuenenia sp. The sequence continues at coordinate 47,782 of NZ_JAOSKF010000024.1, read as the reverse complement.
TCGATACGGATTATTTTTCTCAGATCTATGGGAGTTCCAATAAGTACGGTATCGCACGGCGTGCGGTTGATGGATGCGCTTAATTCCTCAACCTGTTTCCGCCCGTATCCCATAGCAGGCAGCAGGTTTTCCATGTGGGGATATTTCCTGTATGTTTCGTGAATCGACCCTACGGCGTAGGGTCTTGGATCAATAATTTCCAAAGCACCATATTGCCGGGCAGCAAGTACTCCCGCGCCAAAGGACATGCCTCCATGCGTAAGGGTAGGACCGTCTTCAATCACCAGCACACGTTTGCCTTTTATCAGGCTGATATCTTCAACCGTCACCGGCATTGCAGCGTCAATGATCGTTGCACCGGGATTCGACTTTTGTATATTTTCCCTTACCCTGCGTATATTTTCCGGTTTTGCGGTGTCCACCTTGCTGATAATAATAACCTCCGCAAGAAGGAGGTTTGTTTCACCCGGATAGTAAGAAAGTTCATGGCCTGGCCTGTGGGGGTCTGCAACAGTGATGTACAAATCCGGAAGGTAAAAAGGGGTATCATTATTGCCTCCGTCCCATACAATGACGTCGGCTTCTTTTTCTGCCGCTTCCAGAATATCTTTGTAGTCAACTCCTGCATAAACAGTAGTGTTTTGTTCCACATGGGGTTCATATTCTTCAATTTCTTCTATGGTACAGTCATACTTCCTGAAATCATCGTACGTGGTAAAGCGCTGTAAACGCTGTTTAAAAAGATCGCCGTAAGGCATGGGATGTCTTATTACCACAGGCTTCTTTCCCAGCCCCTTAACAATCTCACAAACTCTCCGGGAAACCGAACTTTTACCGCACCCCGTCCTCACCGCGCATATTGCAATAACAGGTTTATTGCTCTTCAACATGGTTTTTTGTGGGGCAAGGAGGGTGAAAGCAGCTCCCGCGGCATTCACCATACACGCCTTGTGCATAACATATTCATGCGAAACGTCGCTGTAAGAAAAGACAACTTCATCTATGGCATACGATTTTATCAGAAAGGACAATTTTTGTTCAGATTCAATGGGAATGCCGTTTGGATAGTGCTTTCCTGACAGTGAAGGGGGATATTGCCTCCCTTCAATATTAGGGATTTGTGCCGCAGTGAAGGCAACTACGTCATATGCATGATTGTCGCGAAAGCAGACATTGAAGTTATGAAAATCCCTTCCCGCAGCACCCATAATAAGTATCTTTCTTCTGCCTTCCATAGAAATTATTTCCCCCCGGCGCTGTCTTTGTATGCGCCATCAAAAACGCCCGTTCCCAAGCTGGCAGACTTTGAACGAGTGCAAATTTAGAATTTAAAATCTCATACGGCTCATAGCTCATGGCTCATAGCTCATAGCTCATGGCTTATGGCTTATGGGTTTTTTCAACATTTACTGTACATCCACAATTATCACGTTTGTCATTGCGAGGGTCTTTTCCGAAGCAACCTCATAAACCGTCATAGAGATCCTTCCATCCTGCATTCATTCCATTAATTAATTCTATTTTTTTAGCCCTTGAGCCACCTTTAATTTGCTTCTCCCGGAATATGGCGTTTCTTACGTCACGAAATATCTCGTAGTATACTAACTTTGTAACATTGTACTTTTTTGTAAACCCCTCGACCCTCTTCTCTCTATGCTCATATACTCTTCTTTTAAGATTGTTCGTAACCCCTGTGTAGAGTACGGTATTATTTTTATTCGTCATTATGTAAACAGAGTATAATTTATCCATTACAATCACCTTGATTGATCTGGCATTATAAAAAAGATTGCTTCGGAAAAGACCCTCGCAATGACAAGCCGGGAGCCATCAGCCATCAGCCATCTTAAAAATCGCTAAAATCCCCGTCCTCCATAGGAATTATATCTTCCGGCGCTGCCTTTGTCTGCACCATTTTACTGCCGTATCCTTATTATTCAACATATTATGCCATTATAAATATCTCTTCAGCTTAAAAAATGGCTGAAATGCGCTATGTATTCAGGTTTGGGTGAGGAAAAGAATAAAGGCAAATAATCAACTATTTGAGATTTGAATATTGAACATTTTTCTTACTGCGTAACATGAGTTGCACGGTTTTGAAAATTGATGTTCAATGTAAACAACATGGTCTTTGCAAGCTTGGTATACCTCCGGCGGGTTCAGGTTTCGTCGTGAGCTCAGCCGAACGGTTGCAAACCTGAACAGTATCAGATTGTCATTGCGAGGGGCGTCAGCTTGTCATTGCGAGGGTCTTTTCCGAAGCAACCTCATAATATCCGTCATAAGAGACCTCGACCCTCTTCTCTCTATGCCCATATACTCTTCTTTTAAGATTATTCGGAACCCATGTGTAGAGCACTGTATTAATTTTATTCGTCATTATGTAAACGGAGTCTAATTTATCCATTACAATTACCTTGATTGAATCTGGCATTATAAAAAAGATTGCTTCGGAAAAGACCCTCGCAATGACAAGTTGGGACATTTTGGAACCCGCAGGGCGCTGCTGAAGCCACTTGGCTACCCGTGCTACTTCGCGCAATGACAAAAGCTGAGAGTACCTTTAGGAACCCGCAGAGGTAGTAGTCTTTTTTGCATAACCATTTTTATGAAGGTATACTTCAACAAGGATGGGTTCCATGTTCAACGGTTCAGGGGTTTTCATTAGTATACCTCCGGCGGGTTCAGTTTTCGTCGTAAGCTCAGCCGAACGGTTGCAAACCTGAACAGTATCAGATTGTCATTGCGAGGACATCAGCTTGTCTTTGAAGGGCATCCGCTTGTCTTTGCGAAAGCATCCGCTTGTCATTGCGAGGGTCTTTTCCGAAGCAACCTCATAATATCCGTCATAAGAGACCTCGACCCTCTTCTCTCTATGCCCATATACTCTTCTTTTAAGATTATTCGGAACCCATGTGTAGAGTACTGTATTAATTTTATTCGCCATTATGTAAACGGAGTATAATTTATCCATTACAATTACCTTGATTGAATCTGGCATTATAAAAAAGATTGCTTCGGAAAAGACCCTCCCTCGCAATGACAAGTTGGGACATTTTGGAACCCGCAGGGCGCTGCTGAAGCCACTTGGCTACCCGTGCTACTTCGCAATGACAAGTTGATACCCTCACAATGACAAGCTGGGAGTACCTTTTGCAACCAGCAGAGGTAGTTTTTTTTGCATAACCGTTTTTATGAAGGTATACTTCAACAAGGATAGGTTCCATGTTCAACGGTTCAGGGGTTTTCAGCCGTAAAACCCTTCATTTTATTTAAAAATATCCATTTATGACTATCGACGACCCAATAGCAATATTTGATTCAGGGGTGGGGAGCCTTTCAATAATAAAGGAAATCAGAAATGCCTTGCCCGGCGAGAATTATATCTACCTCGCAGATAAAAAACATTTTCCTTATGGAAAAAAAACACACGATGAATTGTTACGCATTATCCGGAACACCATAGAGTATCTTTCGAAAAATTTCACCCCAAAACTCATTGTGCTTGCCTCCAACACGCCTTCCATTCAGGTGCTTCATGAATTGAAAAAAGGGGCGGTTGACGTTATCGGCGTATTTCCTCCGGTCAATGAAGCTGTAAGTGTCTCCAAAACAGGACACATCGCCATTTTGGCAACGCAAAACACGGTAATGAGTTCCGAACTGGACGAGTACATACACTCGCAGAAGATTCCGGCATCGGCAAAAATCATAAAGTGGAATGCCTCACGGATGGTAGAGCTTGTGGAAACGGGAGATTTTTTGTCAAATAAGGATAAAAGCCTCAGAATAATCTCCGAAGAGCTTTCACTGTTGGAAGAGACGGATAACATGGTCGACACAATTACACTTTCAAGCACACACCTTCCTTTTTTAAATGAATATTTTGCGCTGCTAAGGCCCTGCCTTCATTTAATTGACCCCGCAAAGATTGTTGCCAGAAAAGTAAAAAGTCTGCTGGAAAGAAATCTTCGTACTACGTCACAAAAAGGAACCCTGGAAATATTGGCCACGCAGGGAAAAGAATCACTCGAAACAATCATAAAAAGGCTTGGCATCCAAGAGGAAATACACGAGGTACGGTTTTAGAGGTACGAAATACGATTTACAATTTGTACCATGAGCAATTAGCCATGAGCCACCAGCCATCAGCCATGAGCCATTAATCATCTTCACGTATCTTAACAAGCCCTAACTGCTCCGCTATGGAAAAAAAACCCGGCTCATTTACATGGTTGATATCATCCTTCAGGACATGCAGGAGCTGTTCCCTTGCCTCCTGCTTTTTCCCCTGTTGAAAATAAATGATCCCCAGATTCTTACGTGCGCCAATATTCCGGGGATTTGCCCTTATCGAACTCAAAAATTCCATCTCTGCCAAATCCCATAACCCTTGCCGGCAATACAATGCCCCCAGATTATTGTGCGCATTGGCGTGGTCGGGATTCAACCTCAAGGCTTTTTTTAATTCGCTCAGCGCCTCTTCAAAACGATTTGTCTCTGTATAAATGAAGCCTAAATTACTGTGCGCTTCAGCATACCCCGGGTAAATATATAATGCCTTCCGGTACTGCGCAATAGCGGCGTCAAGATTCCCCTTTTTCAGATAAGCGCTGCCAAGATTGTTAAATACCTGCGGCTTATGCATGTTGAGCTGAATCGCCTTGTTAAAAAACACAATGCACTCATCCAGTGCATTTTTATCAAAATAGGCATTCCCCATATTATAGTAGGCATAGGAAGATGCCGGGTCATAGTGTATTGCCTTGGAAAACTCGGAAATCGCCTTGTCAGTAAGCCCTTTATCAATATACATGGTGCCCAGACTATTGTGTCCCTCCGGATAATCATTCTTCAGGAGAACGGCCCTCTCCAACTCCCCGATTGCCCGGTCAAGGTCACCATGCTTGTAATAAAATACCCCAAGATTGTTATGCGCATCATGATTATCCGGCTGCTCTTTCGCAATCTTTGTCCAGAAGGTGTATTCGTCCCGCCAGTCATTGTTCCTTAGCACTGTTCTTAGGGCAAACGAAATAACCACTACTGCTGCAATGGCAATGATACCGGCGCGTCTCTTCAATGCCTGCCTATCGGGCAAAAACAACCCCGTCCTGCTGCCTGCCGGGATATTACCGGGAAACCAGCGGCCTATAACGCAGCCTGTCACTCCGCAAAACCCTGCAACCGGAAGATATAAATCCCCTTTTTCAGATAAGCGCTGCCAAGATTGTTAAATACCTGCGGCTTATGCATGTTGAGCTGAATCGCCTTGTTAAAAAACACAATGCACTCATCCAGTGCATTTTTATCAAAATAGGCATTCCCCATATTATAGTAGGCATAGGAAGATGCCGGGTCATAGTGTATTGCCAGGAAAACTCGGAAATCGCCTTGTCAGTAAGCCCTTTATCAATATACATGGTGCCCAGACTATTGTGTCCCTCCGGATAATCATTCTTCAGGAGAACGGCCCTCTCCAACTCCCCGATTGCCCGGTCAAGGTCACCATGCTTGTAATAAAATACCCCAAGATTGTTATGCGCATCATGATTATCCGGCTGCTCTTTCGCAATCTTTGTCCAGAAGGTGTATTCGTCCCGCCAGTCATTGTTCCTTAGCACTGTTCTTAGGGCAAACGAAATAACCACTACTGCTGCAATGGCAATGATACCGGCGCGTCTCTTCAATGCCTGCCTATCGGTCAAAAATAACCCTGTCCTGCTGCCAGCCGGGATGTTACTGGGAAACCAGCGGCCTATAACGCAGCCTGTCACTCCGCAAAACCCTGCAACCGGAAGATATAAATATCTCTCCGCCATAATATGCCCGATGGGAATAATATTCATCACGGGCAATAAGGCGGCAAAAAAACACAGTGCAAACAGTCCCTGTATGCGGGAGTGTTTTATTATCCTAAAAACAATCACGCCTACCGCCACAAGAAAAAAAACGCTTATGAGAAATGACATGTCGGAGAGCGTGCGTACTGGAATTGCTTTATAATCGGCATTCAAGTGTATGGGTAAAAACATTTGTTTTACATAATATGCCACCACCTTGACCATCGTCATACCGCTTATCCAAAAACTCTTTTCATAATACGCAACCGAAACAAGCCTTGGGTTTTTCAACAGGGAGAAACGCACGAGAATGAAAAAAAACGACACGAACGCGTATCCCAAAAGTATTTTTACATAATACCTTTTCAGATATGGTATGCCGCACAGCAACCGGTACAAAATGATGAATACCGGCAGTACTATTGCGCTTTCCTTGGAAAACAAGGCAAGCATATAAAAGAGCAGTCCGATTATTAAAAAAACCCCTTTCTCAAATGCGACCCGTCATCTGCCGGCAATGGCTTATCTTTTGAACATGTTTTTAGTGATTTTATAAGGAAAATGCATGACAGGAAAGAGAAGCCGGCAACAAGTAAATCTTCCCGGTAACTAATAGCGTTTACCGCTTCGGTTACGCACGGATGAATCGAAAATATTAGCGCGGCAAAGAATGCAATCGACCGCGACTTCACCAGATTATTCACCAATATACAGAACATAAGGACGTTGAACGCATGTATCGCGACATTGGACAGGTGATAGCCGAAGGGATTGAGCCCCCATACCGCATAATCCAGAAAATAACTTAAGGTAACAACGGGACGATAGCTCAACTCATTGGAAAGGGAGAAATACTCTTTGCTGAATATTTTTGGAAGATTCCCGGGTGATTTTATGAAATAATTCTCTTCGATAACGCTGATATCATCATAGACAAAACCATTTGGAATGGCATTGAGAAATACGCAGAATGTAATAACAACAAGCAGCAGCAGCAGCAGATAGAATGCCTTTGATTTTGACATGGTTATAGTAGTGGATGTCCATGGCTCATGGCTCATGGCTACAGTCCCGTAGTCCTTGAGGTTGTGTCGGGTAACGAAACCCAACGACTAGTAACACTTTAGATTTTTGAAAAAACACCGCGAAAAGCCCCGTTCGCACCTTTTTGAAAATTAATATTCAATGTTCAATGTAAAAGAATAGAGGCAAATGAGCAACAATTTGTAGGGACACGCCATGACGTGTCCTTACAAATCTGCGGGATCAAGTTCCTTATCAAACATAGACGACATCTCGCTCTATCCTGCGCCTCAATGTCTTGTTCATTTTATCCCGGAGACGAACAATATCAACCCTGTTGCCAAGAGATTCCTCGACAGCCTGCTTGATGCCTATCAGACAAAACAGGTCGGGCTTTTTAAGTTCAACCACAATATCAATATCGCTCCCCTCCCGGCCCTCGTCTCTTGCGTAACTGCCAAAGAGACCTATCTTTTTAACGCCAAACCTTTGTTCAAATTCAGCTTTGTGTTCAGAAATAAAACTTATAATATCTTCCCTCTTCATTCTATCGCTCTCACAAGAAACAATCGGAATACAGATTTGAACGATAAATGCGAATAATTATTTTCTAAAATTATCAAACACCTATGTTTTTTAGCCCCAACTCATTCATGGCGGGTTCAGATTGCAAGCCTGCCTGAGGTAGTAACATACTCCTCCTTTTGGTCTTTGGTCAATTGTAAACTTGTGACGATTTTTTTAGTCTGCGTAATCTGTGGTTCCCCTTTGCCTTGTTGTTACGTCTTTAGTGTTATTAAATCTTCGTCAAATTCAAGTGAGTAAGAGAGCACTGTCCTTAAATCTATTTTTTTAGAAGCATCCAGCATTTCTATACCCACAATTTTTCCCTCCGAAGTTGTATCCACATTAACTCCTTCTGAAATTTCTATAACCCCATCCGGCGTTTCATCCCCCAGCCTCAAATACAAAGCATCTGCTTCATTGTCGTAATACACTTTCATTTTTTCCTCCCATTCTTCAAAGGATAGTTTGTTATTACTGTTATTATACTCTTCTCCACGACAATTGTAATTTTCAGTGGATACTTAAATCCTTCTGCACTTTCTATAATCTCATGCCTTCCTTGAGATAATTCTTTACCTTCTAAAATCTTTATAATTGTTGACTCTGATATTTTATATAATCTTGCCCTTCTTTTAGCGTGCCGTGAGAATTTTATTTCCACAAATCATTCCTCAATATTAGCGCCCATTCGCGGTTCAAAGGTTTTCAACCGTGAAACCTGAAAACCTCTCATAACTCGCTTAACCTATGCTTCCGGTGTTTAACGACCGTTGCCCTTACAATATACACCACTTCTTCCGCTATATTGGTGGAATGGTCGGCGATTCTTTCCAAATGGCGCGAAATAAACATCAGGTGCACTGCCCGTATAATATTCCCAGGGTCTTCCATCATATATGTCAGTAATTCGCGAAATATCTGGTCATTGAGGGCATCAACCGTGGAATCGCGCTGGCAAACCGCCTGCGCAAGGGTGGTATCTTTATTCACAAACGCATCAATGCTGTCTTTCACCATAGTTTGCGCAATAGTTGCCATCATTGGGATGTCTATTAGGGGTTTTAGCTGCGGTTCCTGATTCAGAGGAACAACCCGCTCCGCTATGTTTACCGCAAGATCACCCATCCTCTCGAGATTATTGGTAATCTTCATCGCTGAGGTTATAAACCGGAGGTCAACCGCCATTGGCTGTTGCAAAGCCAGCAGGTCAACGCACTGCTTATCTATCTCCAGTTCTAAATCATCCACCTGCTCATCGTGCATCACCACTGAGTGCGCCAGGTCGCTGTCTCTTTCTTTTAATGACTTAACGGCGTTTGAAATAGCCATCTCAACGACAGAGGCCATCTGGATAAGATTCCTCCGGAGAACACCTAATTGTTGGTCAAAATGTCTTTCCATTTGTTATTTACGAATTACAATTTTAGTTTTAGTTTTAGTTTTAGTTTTACGAATCACAATAATTTCCCCTCCACTGGGTGGCAATGGGGGGCGTCTTACGCACACACTCGTTCCCAAACCTTTTACTGAACATAATGAAGTATCTGCATGGGAACACAATGGCACTGGAAACTATATTTGAGGGTTCAGATTTGTAACCGTTCGGCTAAGCTCACGACGAACCATTCTTATAGCTCATGGCTCATAGTAATTTGGCTCATGGCTATCAGCACACAAGGGCATCCGTTTGTCATTGCGAGCGCATCCGTTTGTCATCGCAAGCACATCCGCTTGTCATTGCGAGGGTCTTTTCCGAAGCAATCTCATAAACCGTCATAACGAGCCGTGTATCGTTTATGCTGAATAGTTACATTTTTTTAGCCCTTGAGCCACCCTTAATTTGCTTCTCCCGCGATATGGCGTTTCTTACGTCACGAAATATCCTGAACCCGCCGGGAGTCGTGTAATGTTTACGCTGAATAATTACAAAGCCATCAGTCCTGCTTTCTAACTTTTTCCTCAATTTCTTAGCTACTTCTCCGGAATCAACTTCTGATAAACGATCCGCCCATATTCCAAACGCAGGATGGCGCCTTTTTGTTATTTTTTCAGTTTTCAAATCAATATAAACTCTGACTTTTTTTTAGATATACGTTCTAATCTTTTCCTGATCTTTTCAGGTATAGACAAATGGCCATCAGGTAGTACATCGGCTATGTATTCAACTAGTTCGTTGCTCATCATATCTTCCGTTCTAAAAGCAGTGGTTAGTGTTTGACAATTTTATTGTAGCAGCAATTATTTTACACATCCTGTGATTATTTATGTCGTTCAAAAAGCAGTGTTAATCAGCGTTTATCTGTGTCCAACTATTGGTCATTGGTTCATCATGATAGTTCATTATAGATGTGGGTAATGCTTTTTCAAGAACCATTTGGGGATTTTAAATTTTGGATTTTAGGTAATAGTTCACTGCAGTTCGTTATCCTCTTTTTATTTTTGCCGGCAACTTATGGTATTACCCTGTAAAAACCTCTTTTTTTTGTAAGATTTTCTTCGTGCCCCTTTGTGTTCTGTATTCTTTGTGCCCTTTGTGGTTAAACTCTTTTTAATTACGGCTTTATAGCAATATGTGATTTAAGGAATTGGGGATTTTACCAACTTACTTAAAAACCACAAAAAAAGGGGTGTTATATCTTTCGACATAACACCCCTTTTAAACTACTTAACTACTTAACTACTTAACTAACATTGGCGTTTTCTTACTTTGATAGAGACACATTTACTTTAGGTGTCACTTTCACGCCTTTTACGCCAAACTTCACGTTAGCTTTTCCTTTGTTCTTCTTCGCTTTCACGGTAAACGTTGCCTGGCCAGTTCTATCTGTTTTTTGGCTGGCAGGCGTTACCTTAATCTTCTTCTTGTTAGCCGAAGTAAGTTTCCTCTTTACCTTCACGCCTTGTGCAGGGCACTCATTATCACCTGTTACCAGCACTATAACGTCCTCACTGTCACCTTTTACAAGATCCAGGATATCCGGTGTTACCTTAGCGTTTGAAGCCTCTACCTCACCCGGTTCCCCACAACTTTTAATATCTAAGGTTACTTCATGGATCGTTACCGGAGGCGTCACTGTTACCGTTGTATTCGATGTGATATGGTCAGTTGCACTCACAGAAACCTCGTAATCACCGGCTTCCAGGGTAAAGGTAGCTCCACCGCTAGCATCAGTAATTCCGGATTGTCCATCAACAGTCACCGTAGCTCCTGCTAGCGGACCATCTACATCCGAAACCACAACTACCAATGTCGCAGTTGGCGGAGGCGTCACAGTTGGCGTTGTTGTTGGTGTTCCCTGAACAGAAGCAACCAACGCAAAGTCGAGGTTTGTTGTCCCGCCTGCCGTTACTACTATAGCAGTAGGGGCTGAGGGAACGTAACCGAGAGCCACAGCGGTAAAGGTACGAGTTCCAGCTTCAACATTCGCAATCGAGTAGAACCCATCCGCGTCAGTTGTATCAGTGTAAATCCCTGACTGATTACGCACCGTCGCTCCTTCAATGCCATCCCCTGTCGCCGCATCCGTTACAAACCCTTCTACCGAACCGGTTCCAGGTATAGGAGATACAGTTGGCGTTGGTGATGCAGTCGGTGTTGTCGTTGGGGTAACACTTCCCGTAGGCGTCGGTGTCGGAGTTGCGACCTCACCAACCGTAGCCGTATCAGTTACAACAGAAATACTGCCATCCTCATCCGGATTATCAGTGAATGATACTGTCACCGTATCTCCGGTTGCAGCCTTGATGCGTGTATTTACAAGCGTATTGCTTGCACTCACAGCCATCGTACCAAGGAACGACCCGGTGTTGTTACCTGTTTCAGTCAAACGCAGCGTTGTGCCGGTAGAATCAGTAGAAGATACTACATTCACATTCACAACGTTCGCTGTGGATATTGAGGTATTTGTTTCCGGGTCGTAGAGGGAAACAACCGCGTTGCCCTCAAGAGGCACAGCATCCGTCACTTCAAGAACAGCGCCAAAGTTCTTCGTGTCTACAACAGTCGTAATATCCGCTGCAGGCGACGCGTCACTATACGTTACGGTTATATTTCCACCTGCTACTGCCCTGACTGTTGGAATTGTTCCACCAGCACTCGTCGCACCCGTCTGGAATGTACCGATAAATGTACCGGAACTAGTTTCATTCTCTGTAAGTGTCAATCCACCAGTTACATCGGAGCTATCCGAAGAAGACCTCAACTTTACCGATCCTGTATCCTTAGCGGAAGTGGTATTTAGATCATTATCTATCAATGTGACAATGACACTATCACCGCTCAGGAAGGCCTCTACCTTGTCCGTTTCCAGGGTTCCTACGCCGCCTTGAGCAGACAGGGCAACCGTGGTGTATGATATCAAGTTATTTTCGTTTGTCGAACTTGGCGAATCATTATAGTAAATGGTTACCGTATGACCATTAGAAACATTAAGAATAGGATTTAAACCATTGTTATCTGCTCCATTATTATCCGTAGAAGACCCTGCAGACAACTTGAATGTACCTTTAAAAGTGCCGGTATTGTTTCCGGTTTCCGTCAGGAGGACATCGATCGTATTTGTAGAAGAATTAAAATCGGTCGTGCCAACCCCGGTAGTAGCGCGGCTTACGAGAAGCTGCTTTGCTATGGTACCCTTCAGCGTTACTACATTATCATTCGAATTCGCAGTTCCTGAACCAGGCCTTCCCAAGCCGACCTCGTTTACGTTTCCAGCCCATAATGCAGCAGTATCTTTCATCGTTGACTGTTTATCCGCAGTTGATGTATTCAAGTCTTCATCAACAACCGTTACAACGATTTCCGAGTTAAGTCCAACCGTTCCGGAAGGAGAAACTGACAAGGAACCATCATAGGTCTGTAACAATACATTGTCAGCAGTTGTAGCCAATGTACTCCCTGACGCATAAGCCCCATCGTTATTTAACTGATCATTGTAGCGGACTCTATACGTGCCCTTGTGATAACCGCCAATATAAAACACATTCGATTCAATGCGGGTAGTATCCATATCATTGCCAACTACACCTACAAACGTCTTCCATGGCGTATAGAACAATGAATTTGACAGCTTTGTCACCGTCAGCTTTGTTGCCGATACGCTTGTTACTTCAGCAAATTCCGAGAATCCGTCATCTGCAATTCTCACCACAGAACCCGTACCAATCACACTTGTAAGTGTAGGAGTGTCATGGAAATCAATGGTGCTTGTACCGGTAAAATCGCTAAAGGTTTGCGCTGTAGTTTTTGCAGTGTTGGTGGTTATCCGAACCGCCGTCCAGTCAAACCCGATTGTACCGACAAATGTGCTTGAATTTACGCCTGTTTCGGTCACTGGAACAGCTATCCATCGTGTACCATCAGGAGAAACCTCTACCGTATTGCCTAATCCATCAAGGGTAGCAACAAAGGAGGACGTGTTCGCAGATCCCAGGAAGCTCTTCGCATCATTGGATGATCCTTTTACCAGAGTATTCGTATCAACGGTCTGCGTACCCAAAGAAAAGGTAACACTGCCCGCAGTACCGCGAGCAACTCCGCTGCCTACTACAGTGGCATTTGTGGGGAGAACCCAAACCAGCGTATTTCCCGTATTAGAAATCCTTACGGCGGACGTCTGACTGCCGATGGATGTTCCATCAGGGAAGCTCAAAGAAATCTTATTGCTCACGCCGTCTGAATCCGACGAGTATGCCTTAACGGTTAGACGGTCACCTCTCTCAGCGGTTGTAGTGCCTAGCCATGAGCCGCTGGCAACCGATTCCTTTGTGTTGGAACTTGTGTTCAAATTACCATCAACTACGGTAACTGTAAGGAAATCATTAATGTCAACCGTTGTCGCGCTGACCGATACCACACCGGTTTCACCTGTCAAGCCAAACGCCAGAGTACCGGTAACTGTTCCTACCGTACCGCTGGTCGTCAAAGGATCCAGATAGGAAACCTTAATCGAATCACCATCTCTTATGCCTGACATGAGGAATGAATCGATGGAAACGGTAACGGAGCCGCCTGCCTGAAGTGTTTCATATGTATTGGTGGTAGAATCACCAGCAGTATCTGTTCCCTTCCATCTTGAAATTTGCACAAGACAATAATCGGTACCATCTATCAGCTTAATGATACCGCTTGTATTTGTTCCAAAATGCCCGGAACTATTACCGTCGCCAAAAAGCGTTGTATTAGTCCCAACCGCAACAACCTTAGATGAGGAAAGCGAAGACGTACCCCAACCAGAATCAAAATTCGCACTTGCAGCAGTAGAGTTTGCATCATACGCCAAGGTTACAGTACCAAAGGCACCATTTCCAACAAACCCAGAAGACATTGGACCTGCATCAACAAGAGCAATTCTTCCAGAATTCGTGATCTCTAAAATCTTGAAACTTACGCCAGGCCCATCGCCGACGGTCACAGCTCCAGCCTCATCAATAGTAACATCTCCCAATGCAACCAACCCACCATCATAAGTATAGTTAGTATTTCCCGACACACGCGCAGTGCCGCTTCCCAAATACCTCCTGTTATCTGCAGACTGCGTTCCTGTAATCGCAAGATTACCATGCAACTGTCCGGCAGTGGTTGATCCATAAACCTTACCGTTCGCCGTGAAAACGCCGGTGCTGTTGCCTGTTTCCGTCAACACTATATGCGTCGACTTCACCGACGTACTATCAACCGTTAAGGCCAAACCGGTACTTTGGTCTATCGCCTCAACCTGCACCCGCGATGATCCCGTGCCAGTTATGCCGGAAGTAAAACCATCCTGCAAACCGATACAATCCTTCATCAGCGGATTGAGATTTGCGTCAGGATCGGTGATAGAGATGATAATGTTAGCGGCTGCGGAATTAGGGCTGTCAGCCGTTTCGCCCCATGCAGGACCCTGCGTAAACGATATCGAGTCGCTTGCGCCATGGAAACCAATAACTGCGGTATCCAAAGTGGATCCGGAGTAAAGAAGCTCCAACGTGGACCCGGCCGAAACATTCAGCTTTCCACTAGTGCCTGAAGAGGCATTTCCGCCAGTCTGCGTCACAAAATTATGCAACTGGAGGGCAGAAACACCGGTACCCAAGGCCGGATAAAGGTAACTCCCCGCAAAATCACCAACATAACCGCTGGTGGTGCCCACACCCGTTTGAGTGGGCTGCGTGCTTCCCGTGGTGGTAAAAACCGTGCTGGTCGCCCCGGTTTCCAACAACACATATGAGATACTGTTAGAACCGGCCTTTACGGTAACGGTAATCTCATCGGTAGTGCTTGTTGTGATAGAAGTATCCGTAACCGAAAGCCACGCACGATCGAAATCGTTCGTGTCATTCAGGGAAGGCAGATAGGGATCACTATCAAAACTCCCCGTGGCGGCCTTTGCGTTTGACGCTACGCCCATAACCAGGGCCAGCATCAAAAACAAAACACCTGCCATGCTTAACCAATTGCCTTTTAAATTTAATCCAGGTCTTTTCATATCCTACACATCTCCTTTTACTAAGACCAACATGAATATACTTCCAATAAAATACCGCCCATACATTGGCAGCCACAAGGGCTGCCCCAACATTACATCATGATAATTTTATAACTCCCAATGTACTACGACCCCCTTCCGAAATCACACCACCTCCTTTTCAGGAATGCGAATTATGATAAGAGATGGGAAAACTGCACGTGCGTTTCTCTGCGCGTTACACTGCAACGATAGCGCAGGCCTTGGCAGAAAAACCAACTACTTTCTTCCTTATATTCACCCTCCTTTCCTAAATAATAACGCACGATTGTGTATTCAACTATTAGACAAGCTAAGACATTTTAGATTTTTTTAATCTGTACTACTATCCATCAATTTCTTGTTTTTTATGCGTGTTTTTCATGCCGCCATTTCCGTAAGTGCTTTAATATCAAGGGCTGAAGCGGTCATCAGTGAACAAGAGAACTTCTGGCCTTTCTCCGTCAAAACATAGCGGTTGGCCCTCGGAACTTTGCGGATTAGACCGTGTGCCCGCAGCATCTTTATCCGTCGGGTCGTTCGTCCGGAATATTTCTTTTGCTGATCCTTGCCGGATTGTTCGGATTCCCGGTAAAGCCACTTACGCAAATCATGGTTGCGGAATCCATTTATCGCGTTTTCGCCTTTGGACAGGAACATCAGCATCTGGTAATCATCCTGCTGCCAGGGATTCAAACCTCGATACCTCTTGCCCTCTTTGACAACCTTGTTACAAGCGCTGCTCACCACTTCTTTCAGTTTCTCCTCTACCTGAGCCGCCGCCAAAGCATCCCCATAACGATCATTGCATTGTTGGCTCACCTCACACCGTCGATGAAGATCGCTTACGCCCTTACGCATCTTCTGCCATGACGCCGGTTTGCCTTCATCATCATTGGGACTCCGAAAGACCTTAAAGTCCCGCGTATTATTGATCGTTGTCTCAATACGCAAGAGACTACCGCTCTTGTTATACATCTTCACTGAATTATAATTCACACTGTGCTTGACCCGTATACCTTCATAGCGTCTTCGATAGTCGCTGATAACCTCATCAGGGGCAGCGCCTGCAAGGTTACGCCTACCCAAATACTTCATCACCGAAGAACTGTCGCAAACCCGCATCGCATGATGAACAAACGATGGAAACAACTCCTCCAATGCCTCAACCGATTTAAACATGATGTCCGTCGCCCACTCCGTCTCATCCGCAGACCAGTAATACTCCGGTTCCAACGGACGAAGAATCTGCGACAATGCCGGGCAACTGCCCAACGCAAGCCCGTTCAGCAGCTTCGCCCAGTCAGTCTTAAGCTGCTCATGGAGCAGAACCTGCGCAGCCGCAATATCCTCTATACGCACAAAACAGTTGCCGTCCTTAACATAATCAATACCTTGCTTCTGAAGTTGCCGCTCCAGCCAATGACGACCATTGAGACAAATGAAAATATTAAACGGCGCCCAACTCTGGATACGAACATGACCAAAACCAAACACTGGATCGTTAAAATAATGATACACAAAGACACACTTGCGGGGCGCCATTACCAACTCGAGCTTCTTGCTGGCCTTGTTGCCCTTGACCATCGGCGCAATACAAGGCTCTACCACACTCAACAGGCAGATGGAACCTTCCGTAATCCTCTTATCCGCCGCGATCTGGCGAGCCAACTTCTCCTTATCAACACCGCTGCTCATCAAATACCGCACCTCGATACCCAAATCTTTCGCCCGCGATTCACAACTGTCTCGCACCTGTGCCGTAAGCCCATTGACCCAACCGGAAAAATCCTTAAGCAGAATTCTCGCTTGGTTCATGAATGTTCCCATCCCACGCTCACTGGCCAACCACCGCAATGTCCCGCGAAAACGAATCCTGTCCAGACCGCTTATTGCACCCACGATCCTGTCTCGATATAATTCCATCAACTTATTCATAAGTAGTGTCCTCCAAATTGTCTGATTACTATTTACGAGGATACTACTATACTTTATAATAAACTAAAAATCACCTTTTTGGTTGCGGCCAAAGGCCGCGCTAGGTAATCTTTGGTTTCTTTGGTTTTTTTTATTAATTTATGATTTTTAAATCGTAATTCCTAACAATATGCCCTGTATAGCTAAACCCCGGTGTCGCAGAATATAGCACGCAATCAGATGACAGTCAACTAAAAAATCAATTTTTCCCAAACTTTACAAAAGAGTAACACACAGCGTTTTAAAGGGTTAACGTTGGAAGTCAGAAGTCAGAAGTCAGAAGTCAGAAGTCAGAAGTCAGAAGTCAGAAGTCAGAAGTCAGAAGTCAGAAGCCAGAGGTCATAGGGCAGAAGTCGGCAGTCGGCAAATTACAGATTGAGGATTGCAGACTGGGGACTGGGAACACCTCTCGTTCCCAGGCATCTCTAGTTCCCAGTCTCTCTCGTTCCCAAGCTCCGGCGCACACCCTCGTTCCCAAGCTCCGGCGCACACCCTCGTTCCCAAGCTCCGGCGCACACCCTCGTTCCCAAGCTCCGGCGTACACCCTTGTTCCCAAGCTCCGGCTTGGGAATACGCTTATACCAGAAGCTCCTGCTTCTTTTCATAATTCAATTTGATCTATCTCGATACATCCTTTGCCATAAAGGTAATTCCCTGCGCTCGAATAAACCCAATGTCCGGCATCTTCTACCAGCCCCCTTCTTACAGGATTGCAATGTATATATGCAACCTTTTGTCTAAACACATCCTCCTGCGCAACCACCTGCGGGTGGAATCCTTCCTGCCATACCTGATATTCGCTGGTAGCCTTGTGTCCTTTTTTATAAAATTCAAACTGTTTCAGAAGCCGCTTCCTCTGATTCTCTTTTGCTATCCGTATAATTTCCCGCGCAGTATAGCTCTTAAAATCTCTTATTATTCCAGACACCGCCTCTGACGAAACAAGAAGGTGTATATGGGTATCCATTACAACATAAGCAAACAATCGCAGCCCTTTTTTCTGTCTGCAATAAGTTAACGAATTGACTATGATGTCGCAAAATATCTTTTCTGTAAATACCGGTAGCCACCCGACAATTGTAGAGGTTATAAAATACAGGTTGCTGTTTTTTACTATTTTGTAACGTGATCTCATGATTTTCCGCGCAAAGCATAGCTTTTACCGCATGTACGTTCCCAAGCCGGAGCTTGGGAACGAGGGTGTGCACCGGAACTTGGGAACGAGGGTGAAACAGTCCTCAATCGGCAATCGGCAGTCAGAAGTCAGAGGTCTGAAGTCGGCAGTCGGCAGTCGGCAAATTACAGATTGAGGATTGCAGACTGGGGACTGGGAACACCTCTCGTTCCCAGGCATCTCTAGTTCCCAGTCTCTCTCGTTCCCAAGCTCCGGCGCACACCCTCGTTCCCAAGCTCCGGCGTACACCCTTGTTCCCAAGCTCCGGCGTACACCCTTGTTCCCAAGCTCCGGCTTGGGAATACGCTTATACCAGAAGCTCCAGCTTCTTTTCATAATTCAATTTGATCTATCTCGATACATCCTTTGCCATAAAGGTAATTCCCTGCGCTCGAATAAACCCAATGTCCGGCATCTTCTACCAGCCCCCTTCTTACAGGATTGCAATGTATATATGCAACCTTTTGTCTAAGCACATCCTCCTGCGCAACCATCTGCGGGTGGAATCCTTCCTGCCATACCTGATATTCGCTGGTCGCCTTGTGTCCTTTTTTGTAAAATTCAAACTGTTTCAGAAGCCGCTTCCTCTGATTCTCTTTTGCTATCCGTATAATTTCCCGCGCAGTATAGCTCTTAAAATCTCTTATTATTTCAGACGCCGCCTCTGACGAAACAAGGAGGTGTATATGGGTATCCATTACAACATAAGCAAACAATCGCAGCCCTTTTTTCTGTCTGCAATAAGTTAACGAATTGACTATGATGTCGCAAAATATCTTTTCTGTAAATACCGGTAGCCACCCGACAATTGTAGAGGTTATAAAATACAGGTTGCTGTTTTTTACTATTTTGTAACGTGACCTCATGATTTTCCACGCAAAGCATCGCTTTTACCGCATGTACGTTCCCAAGCCGGAGCTTGGGAACGAGGGTGTGCACCGGGGCTTGGGAACGAGGGTGAAACAGTCTTCAATCGGCAATCGGCAATCGGCAATCGGCTCGGCAGTCAGAAGTCAGAGGTCTGAAGTCGGCAGTCGGCAGTCGGCAAATTACAGATTGAGGATTGCAGACTGGGGACTGGGAACACCTCTCGTTCCCAGGCATCTCTAGTTCCCAGTCTCTCTCGTTCCCAAGCTCCGGCGCACACCCTTGTTCCCAAGCTCCGGCTTGGGAATACGCTTATACCAGAAGCTCCAGCTTCTTTTCATAATTCAATTTGATCTATCTCGATACACCCTCTTGACGTATGCATGAGTGTCAAATACGTGTAGATGCGGCATAATGGGCTACCTGCTAAAAATGTTAAAATACGAAATACGACGCTCGAAATCCGAAACAAGTTCCGAAATACAAAAATACAATGACAAAAACATTGTTTGCTGCACGATGTAGTCATGTAGTGCGACGAGGTTCGTCGCACTACAAATGATAATTTCCCGTTTCAAAAGACTAAAGTACTACGGTTTTTTTCATTGGGATTTTGTATTTTTGAATTTGTTTCGTATTTCGTACTTCGAATTTCGTATTTTTTATTTCCTGCTTGTTTGGTTCTGTCTACGCCAGCTCATGGCTCATGGTTCGTGGCTCATGGTTCAAATCGTACTTCGTACATCTTCTGTCAAGGTTCATTTATGTTTTACAGCAGGTTGAATTTCTTCAGGATGCCGGCGACTTTTTCATCGGTCTTGCTGAGGGTTCTGAATGCATCTATGAGGGTGTGCAGTTTGTTACGGTTTGTTGCTATGTCGTCCTCTATCTTCTTAACCTTGTCTTCAAAGGGACGTATCATGGTGCGCCTGTCCCACAGGGCAAACCATATTGTGCCGCCACACAACGTCGCAAATGCGCCAAAGATGCCCAGCATTATATGGACCAACCGGTCAAATTGTTTATCTATGCGGTCAAATTGTTTATCTATACGGCCAAACTGGATATTTATGTCTTCCCGGAGTTGTTTTACTTCTCCGCGAAAAGCAGACTGCCCTTCTTCAAGCCGTGTAAGCCTTTCCACTATCTCCCGGTCGCTGATGTGGGGTGCTGCCTCTATGGCAAATGTTTGGCTATTACAGGCAATAAGAGCGGACGCTATGAATAGAATAATAATGGATAAATTCTTCATAAACAGCAGCTTAAATTTGACATGCGGTTTTGTCAAGGAAATTAGTCATTGGTCAGAAGTCGGAAGTCGGCAAATTGCAGATTGCCGATTGAGGACTGCGGACCGATTTTATAATCTGTTCCTGCCCCATAAAATCCTTTTTTTATTTCATCTGTGAAATCTGTGGTTTCCGTTTTTCAATCTGTGGAATCTGTTAAATCTGTGGTTTCTCTTTTGAAAGTCGGGAACCGGTAGTTTTTACAGCAGGTTGAATTTCTTCAGGATGCCGGCGACTTTTTCATCGGTCTTGCTGAGGGTTCTGAATGCATCTATGAGGGTGTGCAGCTTGTTGCGGTTTGCCGCGATGTCGTCCTCTATCTTCTTAACCTTGTCTTCAAAGGGGCGTATCATGGTGCGCCTGTCCCACAGGGCAAACCATATCGTGCCGCCACACAACGCCGCAAATGCGCCAAAGATGCCAAGCATTATATGGACCAACCGGTCAAATTGTTTATCTATGCGGTCAAATTGAGCATCTATCCTGCCAAACTGGGTATCTACACGGTCAAACTGTTTATTCATGTTCTCGCGGAGTTGTTTTACTTCTTCGCGAAAAGCAGACTGCCCTTCTTCAAGCCGTGTTAGCCTTTCCACGATTTCCCGGTCGCTGATGTGGGGTGCGGCTTCTATTGCAAATGCCTGGCTATTACAGGCAATAAGAGCGGACGCTATGAATAGCATAATAATGGGCAAATTCTTCATAAACAGCAGCTTAAATTTGACATGCAGTTTTGTCAAGAAAATTAGTCATTGGTCAGAAGTCGGAAGTCGGCAAATTGCAGATTGCCGATTGAGGACTGCGGACTGATTTTATAATCTGTGCCTGCCCCATAAAATCCTTTTTTTATTTCATCTGTGAAATCTGTGGTTTCTCTTTTGAAAGTCGGGAACCGGTAGTTTTTACAGCAGGTTGAATTTCTTCAGGATGCCGGCGACTTTTTCATCGGTCTTGCTGAGGGTTCTGAATGCATCTATGAGGGTATGCAGCTTGTTGCGGTTTGCCGCGATGTCGTCCTCTATCTTCTTAACCTTGTCTTCAAAGGGGCGTATCATGGTGCGCCTGTCCCACAGGGCAAACCATATTGTGCCGCCGCACAACGCCGCAAATGCGCCAAAGATGCCAAGCATTATATGGACCAGCCGGTCAAATTGTTTGTCTATTCTGTCAAACTGAGCATCTATCCTGCCAAACTGGGTATCCATCCTGCCAAACTGAGTATCTACCCGATCAAACTGTTTATTCATGTCCTCACGGAGTTGTCTTATTACATCCGCATTTGCCCTGATTTCTGCCCGTAGTGCGTTTTGCCCTTCTTCGAGCCGTGTAAGCCTTTCCACAATTTCCCGGTCGCTGATGTGCGGTGCGGCATCTATGGCAAATGTTTGGCTATTACAGGCAATAAGAGCGGACGCTATTAATAGAATAATAATGGATAAATTCTTCATAAGCAGCAGCTTAAATTTGACATGCAGTTTTGTCAAGAAAATTAGTCCTTGGTCAGAAATCAGAAATCAGAAGTCAGAAGTCAGAAATCAGAAGTCAGAAATCAGAAATCAGAAGTCAGAAGTCAGAAGTCAGAAGTCAGATCAGAAGTCAGAAGTCAGAAGTCAGAAGTCAGAAGTCAGAAGTCGGCAAATTGCAGATTGCCGATTGAGGACTGCGGACCGATTTTATAATCTGTGCCTGCCCCATAAAATCCTTTTTTTATTTCATCTGTGAAATCTGTGGTTTCTCTTTTGAAAGTCGGGAACCGGTAGTTTTTACAGCAGGTTGAATTTCTTCAGGATGCCGGCGACTTTTTCATCGGTCTTGCTGAGGGTTCTGAATGCATCTATGAAGGTATGCAGCTTGTTGCGGTTTGCCGCGATGTCGTCCTCTATCTTCTTAACCTTGTCTTCAAAGGGGCGTATCATGGTACGCCTGTCCCACAGGGCAAACCATATCGTGCCGCCACACAACGCCGCAAATGCGCCAAAGATACCCAGCATTATATGGACCAGCCGGTCAAATTGTTTGTCTATACGGTCAAACTGTTTATTCATGTCTTCCCGGAGTTGTTTTACTTCTTCGCGAAAAGCAGACTGCCCTTCTTCGAGCCGTGTAAGCCTTTCCACGATTTCCCGGTCGCTGATGTGCGGCGCGGTCTCTATGGCAAATGTTTGGCTATTACAGACAATAAGAGCGGACGCTATGAATAGAATAATAATGGATAAATTCTTCATAAACAGCAGCTTAAATTTGACCTGCAGTTTTGTCAAGAAAATTAGTCATTAGTCATGCATAGCAAGATTTGCCTGTGATAATGACGGGCCAGCGAAGGACGAGGGACGAAGGAAGAGGGATATCTTTCGTCTGTAGCATCCTGGCTATACCAGCTTAGGATTTCACAACACAATGTATAGGATGATATTTGTCATTAGGTATGCGGGTATGAGCAGCCATACGAATATAATAACGAATGTGGTATCTGTACAAAACAAACCATAGCGCACATCCAGAGCAAAGAGGATAAGGCAGACCGTGGGGAAGAGTAGGAAGGGTGTTATTATTATGTAAAAAAGTATGGGGTGAGAATGATAAAGCAATATTTGAGAAAGATACGTATTGCATGCGTAAAACAGGAGTAACGCAAAAGAAAATATCTTCGTTTTCGCAAAAAAATAGCTCGCTGCCGCTATGATGAATAAAAAACACGCTATTATGAATAACCCGCTTATTGGCACTCGTATTTCTCTTTGTATGTTTATGAAGCAATCTACAATCTACAGCCGGCAAATTGCAGATTGGGGACTGGAGACTGGAGACTGGAGATCAGTAATTTCTTTGTATTTTTTGGCAAAATATTTAATGCTGAAATCCGAAATCCTCAATACTCACGCAAAATTACGAAAGGGGGAACCCCGGATTATATAGATTTTTCAGGCAGGATGGAGAGCCGGTTTCTTCCCCTCATATTGCAGCCGCTAAGCGGTCTCGCCGTAAGCAACGCCGAAATTTTCCTACTGTCATACTGCAATTATTGATGAGCTGTTATGGCTATGATGGTAATCTGTTTTTTGTCAGGGCCATAGCACCAAAATATTCTATATGCTGCCGGTGTGGATTGTTCAGCATAAGCCTCAAAAACTTTTTTTCCTTTCGGCCCTTTCAAGGTGGTAAACTCATGGGTTTGCAAGCCCGGATGCCTTGGATTTTGAGACAGAAACTGAATGGCCTTTTTTACCGCCGTGTATCTCTTGAAAAGTCCCTTGTCGGTTTTGAGTTTGTCGAGGTCGGTTAAGAATATTTCAAACAAGGGATTTTATTATAGGTCGTCAAGATTGAGTTTTGAGATTTTTCCTTCCGATGCCTCTTTTAAACCTTTTTGGACGTCTTCAAAGGCTTCGCTATTTTGATAGAGCCATACCTCTGATGATGAAATATTCTTTAACACTTCTCCCAGCCTGCCAAGCTCTTCAATGTCAATTATTGCAGCCACCTTGTGACCCTCACTATCGATGATGTATTGCCTGACTTTGATAAGACCGGTTTCCTGCTTTATGGTTGTAGTAATAATACATTCTCCTGACAAAAACGCATATAAACACAGGGGTTGGAGGGGCACGCAGTTCCCTCAGAAGTCGGCAATCGGCAAATTGCAGATTGAGGATTGTGGTCTGTGGACTGGAAACCGGGGATTTGAAAATGGTGGGCGATATAGGACTCGAACCTATAACCCCTTGCTTGTAAGGCAAGTGCTCTAGCCGATTGAGCTAATCGCCCCCGTAGTACCTTATCGGTAATTTCTTTGTATTTTTTGGCAAGACATTTAATAGTGAAACCCGATGATTGTGAAATCCGAAACAAATTCTAATGACAAAATGATTTGAAATTCTAAACAAATGCATCTTTTGTATCTCGCATTTCGTGCTTCATAATTGTTGTATGTTTTGAATTTTATGTTTTGTTATTCGGATTTGTTTCGTATTTCGTGTTTCGGATTTCGTATTTTTTATATCTTGCTTGTTTGGTTCCGGCTATTCCAGCTTTGGTTTTCTATATATATCATTTCATATTTTATGAGTCAACACAATTCTACCTTTTCCACGTTACCGGTAAAAATATAAGGAGAAAGCTGTAAATTTCCAGCCTGCCAAGGAGCATGCAAAAGCTTAAAATCCATTTACAGAAATAAGAAATTTCGCTGAAATTAAGCGATGGGCCAACTTTTGCAAGTCCGGGACCGCAATTGGACATACAGGTGCTTACGGCAGAAAAGGAGGTCACCATGTCAAGATTTGTCGCCATCAATGCCAGCGAACACACCCCGAAAAATCCAAGGTACACCACGAAGAATACCGAGCAGCCGGTAATAATTTCCCCACTCACCGATTCGCCGTTAATCTTTACATGTTTTACCATGCGCGGCCTTATTACACGTACTATTTCCCGCATGCTGGACTTGAGCAGTATCAATATCCTCACGCTTTTAATGCCGCCGCCGGTTGAACCTGCGCACGCACCGATAAACATGAGCAATACGAGCAGAAACCGGCATATATCAGGCCATACGTCAAAATCTGCCGTTGAGAAACCCGTTCCGGTGCATATTGCAACTACCTGGAAGAACGAACGTCTGAGGGAATATTCAAAATGCTGATGATACTCACTGCCGGCTTCATTATGAAAGCTGCCAGGCTGGCCGAGGTATAAAAACACGGCAACAAAGACAATTGCTATCAGATTGAGTCCGGCAAAAAAACGCAGTTCGGAATTTTTCAGTATTTTTTTGAAATTTAACTGAAAACACTGATAATAAAGCCCGAAATTACAACCACAAATAAACATAAAGACGGCGGCTACAATTTCTATATAAAGATTATCAAAATATGCAATACTGGTGTTCTTTGTGGAAAACCCTCCCGTTGAGACCGTGGCAAAGGAATGGCAAATGGCGTCAAAAAACGGCATGCCGCCCAGGAAGTACAATAGCGTCACTGTTGCCGTAAAAACAAGATAGATAATCCACAGCACCTTTGCCGTTGCCGCGATCCTGGGCTTCAGTTTGCCTACGGTAGGGCCGCTTACCTCTGCAGTAAAGAGCGGGTATCCGCTTACGCCCATAGCGGGGAGTAATGCTACAAAAACGACAATAATACCCATCCCGCCAAGCCAATTGGTAAATGTCCGCCAGAAAAGTATGCTTTCCGGCAATATTTCCACGTTTGTAAGAAGGGAAGACCCTGTTGTGGTAAAACCGCTTGTTGTCTCAAAAACCGCATCGGTGTACGTTGTGCATACCCCGGAATACCAATAAGGAACTGCTCCCAGGAATATACAGATGAACCAGCTAAACGTTACAATGGCAATGCCTTCTCTGATGCCTATTTCTTCTTCAATTTTCCGGAAGAATAGTTTATTAAGTCCGCCCAACATGCCGGAAAGAACTATCGCCAGGATAAAGGCCCATAAGGTGTCGTAGTTTTTATAAAACAACGCAACGCCCAGCGGGATTAAGAATATTGCGGAAAGCATTAACGCAAGATTAGATACCGTACGAAGTACTATCGAAATGTTCATAGACGATGAGGTTTAAGTGATGATGAAATGAGTTCAGACTTTTCCATTGGAAAAGAGGGTTTGGACTTTTTCGATGGCATTTGGAAGTGCAAAAACAATCACGCTTTCCCCAGGATTTATTATGGTATCGCCTGTGGGCAGTTTCATAACTCCATTATGTGAAATAGCGCCAATAATAGCACCCTTTGGGAAGTGTACCTCTTTCAGGGGCTTGCCTAAAATTTTTGAGTGTTCCGATGCTATCAACTCCATGGCCTCGGCTTCGCTTTGCTGAAACTTTACCACGGAAAGGGTATCGCCCCTGCGGATATGCTGCAAGATGGAACCTGCGGTGATGAGCCTTGGGTTTATTACCACGTCAATACCCAGAGAATTAATAATAGGTACAAACGCGGGGTCTTCCGTGAGCACAATGGCCTTTTTTGCTCCGAGCCTCTTTGCCAGCAATGCGGCGAGAAGGTTGCTCTGTTCGTTTTCAGAAACAGCCACAAAAAAATCCGCCATGTGAATAGAAGATTCCTTCAGGATATCAATATCCAGGGCATCGCCCTTCAGGATAATTGTTCTGTCCAGCACTGACGCCGCTTCTTCCGTTTTTTCCTTGAGTGGTTCTACAATGGTAACCCCGATTTTTCTATCTTCCAGTTTCTTCGCCAAATTAAGGCTTGCCCGGTTTACGCCATAGATAACGACTTTTGCGACTTCATCTGCCCGCCTGTTCACCATCGGAAGGAAGAATGGCAATGCCTCTTTTGCCATAACCACATAGATGTTATCGTTCGGTTTAATTTCTGTTTCTCCCGTAGGAATAATCATTTCATCATTCCGTTGGATAGCGACGATAAGAAAAGAATCCGTGTATTCAATTTCTTCCAGATCGGCAAGTTTTTTACCGACTATCGGGGCATCCGCAGGCACGCTAAACCCTCTCAGCAGAACGTCCCCTCCTTTAAAATCGGCCACATAGTTTGCGCCAGGAGTGCCGATGATATTCATGATAGAATTAATTGTTATCATTTCCGGGTTTATTATGTAGTCGATATGAAACCCGTTTTGGTGTACAAATGGTTTTTTTTCCGAAAATTCCGGGTTTCTTATTCTTGCAATCTTTGTTTTTACATTATATTTATACGAAAGTATACACGTCACGATATTTATCTCATCGCTGTTTGTTACGGCCAATACGACGTCGGTATTCTTAATCCCGGCTTCTTCCAGGATTGAAGGAGACGTGGCCATTCCCAACACTGCAGAAACATCCATTTTCTCCGTAATACGGTCGACCATGTTTTGGTCTTTGTCTATAACAGAGATATCGTGTCCCTCTTTAGACAATTGTTTTGCGAGATTAAAACCTACCGCACCTGCTCCTACGATAAGGATTTTCATTTATATTTCAAACTCCTGTTAAAAATTATTTACGATTTACGATTTTTTTAATCTGTGTAATCGTTCGACTGAGCTCACGACGAAGTCTGTGTAATCTGTGGTTTCTTCTTTTATTAACTTACGATTTGGGATTTCAGGTCGTACCTCGTAAATCGTACTTCGTTACTATTTTGCATTGGCGACGCCAATTTCAATTTTGTCATTTAATGCCTGAAAATGGGGTAAAAATTCTTCGCCGCCAAGATTAGGGTCCTCCGTCTTCAACAGGGCGATAAGGTCCTTTACCTTTTCATAGTTACCCTGTTCAAGCATGGCAGTGGCAATGTCCAAACGACCTTGCCAGCACCATTGGCAATTCCGGGGATTCTCTTCAAGCCACACGGTGAACCATTTTAGCGCACGGTCAAACTGTTTCAGCTCTTTTGCGCACTGAATAAATTCTTTTTTTATTGTGTCATCAACGGAATTATGTTTTAAAATTTCCTCATAATTATTGAGTGCGTTCTGCCAATCTTTTAACGCAAATAATGTTTTTGCCCGTTTTATCCTGATTTGCAAGACCTTATCCTGTAACTCCGGGAATTTTGCATATTTTGCCATTATTCTGCCAAGAACGATTTCTGCCCGCTTATAATCTGCAATATTATAAAAACTAGCCGCCACGGACTCCATAATATCAAACGTTGCGTCTTCAATATTCACCAAACGCCCGGCCGCTTGTTCCACAACCCGTTTATCAACATCCTGAAGCGCTTTTATCAAAGCCTCAATTGCCGGCAGATTTCCAATCTGGCCGAGAGCCGTCACCGCCGACTCTCTTACTCGGGCACTACTGTCGGACAGGCGCTTAATAAGGGGTTCCACACATACAGGGTCGCCGATTTTCCCTAAACTATCTGCCGCATACCACCGGACACGTTCTTCCCCGTCGTTCAGGGCGGCAATTAAGTACGGCACCGCGCGCACATCGGCGAGTTTCCCAAGAGACGCCGCAGTACACTCCCTTATTTCGGGCTTCTCGTGCGTTAGAAATTGAATCAACGTATCAACCGCTCTTAAATCTCCCGTCTCGCCTAACGATTCTATTATCGTAGACACAATGGGGGCATTTGTTTTATTGTTTAACGCTTCGATGAGAACCGCCACCACCTCATCATTCCCAAATTGTCCAAGCGCCCTGGCAACCTTTTCTCTCACAATCAAACTTTCATCACCCAGGGCACGAATTAAAGGTTTTAGCGCTTTTTCATCGTTAATCACCCCTAGTGTCTGAACAACTTCAATACGTACTTCTTCTTCTTTGTCTGATATGGCATTAATCAATATATCGACAATTGATGAGTCTTTTATCTTTGCCAATTCCTTTGCGGCAAAAATTCTTACTTCCGGATAATCACTTTTAATCGCTTCACTCAACAATGCAGTGTCTATTTTGTCATGTCCAAGTTCAATGAGCTTAATAGTCTTTCGCGCCACTTCCTGTTTTAATTGTTCAATCTCTGCCTCTAATTGCTGGGTCTTTTCTTCCTGCTTCAGCACAATTTCATCCAGCCATTGTTCCCGTGTTTTCGACTTATTACGCAGCCACCATTCCCTCCACCATGAGGAATCCTTGTTGCTTGATACTTTTGTAATTTTCTCCAAAGACGCCATCACGGTTTCCCGCAAATCACTATCATCAGACCGAAGCATTTTAATAAGCGGGTCTACGGAGTCCTGGTCATTCGTATTGCCTAATGCCTTTGCCAACAGTATCTTAACATCCCTTGACTGCTTAGGGTTAAGCATGGCGTCCGCCATCATATTTATTGTTTTTTTTGTTTTAATCCTCCCAAGCGCATTCAAGGTAACGGTTCTTATTTGTTCAGATTCATCGCCCAACAGGCGGATTAAATATTCAACCGCACGATCATCTCTGGCAAATCCGAATGCCCTTATCACGGATATTTTAATATCTTCCCGCACTTTTGCATCTTTTAATATGTTTGTTAAGGGTTCCTGCGCATTTTGCAAATTTAATCCCAGCAAAGAAACTGCCGCAAAACTTCGTATCGTGGGGTCATCTGAATATAACTGAAGGGTCCATTCGTCTATATTCCTGCGCAGTTTTATATCCGCTTTTGGCTCTTTTTCCTCAATAACCACCTTTTTCATTGGTACAGAGGCACATCCCATAGTGCCAAATACACACATGGGATATAACACCATTCCGAATAGCATCAGTTTTATTTCTCTTCGCATGCGTTAATGATCCGTTATTTAAAAGTAATTTTCAGGTAAATACCGCCACCATAGAAGTGGAAATCCGAAATGCTGAATACAAATCCACCCCCTGCACCACCGCCAGCGGGGGACATTCTCCCCCTTTGGAGGGGATTAGGGGGAGGATTTTAGAATTTGCTTTGTGCTTTGTGCTTGTTTGGTTCCGGCTTGTCCATGGCAGGATAATACCTTTTCTCCCTGCAAAGGTATGCGCTACACAATTATGGGCTATTTGGGTTGAGGCAGCAAAAAACACCTTGGTAATCAGGGCTGGGTATATAGTATTACCCCGTAAAAACTTCTTTTTTTGTAGGTTTTTCTTTGCATCCTTTGCGTTCTGTATATCCTTTGTGCCCTTTGTGGTTAAACTATTTTTGATTGCGGCTTTTTGCTGCATTATGACGTTTCTGTAAGAATAGCTGACTGAAAGACCGCTTGATGGTAACAAATTCCACTTTTTCGGTCAATATAAAAAGATTTGGGAGGTACGAGGCTGGATTTATGGTTTTTGTTTGCATAAGTTTTATAAAAACCAGTTAAACCACGGAACACAAGGCTCCTCTATCAACAGGAAATTTAAGAAATGTGTTTATTATTCTAAGACCAGACGCTTTTGGCTACAACAACTCGCGGGAACATTGTGTAGGTTTACAAGGTACGATTTAAATCCCAAATCGTAAATCAAACTTCGTACTTCACAAATCTACTATGCTAAAAAGGTGATTCCTTAAATACCTCTTTAAACCGCACCTTAAATTCATCTGCTGTGAAGTGAAAGTTTTGCGTCCCATACACTTCAACTGCATAGGCGGCACAAACGGCGCCTATCTTTGCCGCATGGACAATCCCCTTGCCTGAAACCAATCCTTTTATTAAACCGGCTCTGTAAGCATCTCCGGCGCCGGTGGGGTCCTTTACCACGGATACTTTTGCGGCAGGGACGTCATATGTCTTTGTGGTTCCGTTTTCTCCGCATATAATTGCGGACCCGTATTCCCCTTTCGTTATAATCAAAATATCCGTTCCCCTTATAATATCTTCGCTTGTCATGGAAGTCTTGTCTTGCGTAAGCTGGAATTCGTAGTCATTGCAGATAAATATTTTTGCCCCGTCAATGGCTTCCATTAGATGCTCTTTTGACCATGCAGGCAAGGACTGTCCCGGGTCAAAGATATACTCTATTCCTTTTTGTTTATATATTTTTGAAAACTGCATCATATCATCCAAATTTCCGGGAGAGACAATTGCCAAGGACACTTCTTTCGCCGCAGCATCAAAATCAAACCAGGCGCTATATTTCATGGCACCCGGATTAAACGCCGTTATTTGATTGTCCGATCGGTCTGTTGTAATATATGCCCCTGCCGTCAATTCTTCCTCTATCATCTTTATATGCATGGTAGATATTTTATGGTCTTCCAGCCACTTTTTGTACGGTTCAAAATCACGTCCGGAAGTTGCAATAATTTTGGGGGTTTCGCCAAACAAGGAGAGCGCGTAAGCAATATTGCCCGCAGTTCCTCCAAAATTTTCTTTCAGTTCATTAATCATAAAACATACATTCAGCAGGTGTGTTTTTTCGGGAAGAATGTGATCTGAAAATTTTCCGGGAAAATCCATAATTCTGTCATATGCCACTGAACCTGAAACAAGTATATTCATTGCTTTTCCTTCTCAATAATGAAGTGATTAAAAAAAATCGTAACAAGTAGGGACGAAGTATTTGCTATAAATTCGAGCTCGTTCCCAAACCTTGTACTGAACATAGTGAAGTATCTGTTTGGGAACGCAATTGCACTGGAAACTTTGTTTCCAGTGAGGGTCTGGCTTGACAAATTACAAACTGTCTTAACCCTGTGATTTTATTCCCTATCTATCAGCAAACAGGCGAGAAACCGGAGTTTCTCGAACAAATGCATTCCCAAACAGATACTTCACTATGTTCAGTACAAGGTTTGGGAACGAGCCGTGTATCGTTTACGCTGAATAGTTACTGATGCTTCGTCAAAATCGTTAAATCATCTCAACCATTTGGCCATTAAAATGGAAGCAGGAGCTTCCAATACAATTACGTTCCAAAACCGGAACTTGGGAACGAGCGTTAGTAGGTGCGGAGTATTTGTTAGTTTGGGCATGAAAACATTTATGCCAATTTACAGCAAATGCTTTGCCCCTACAGTTATTTTTCCTTCTTTAAACAACTATCGTCAAGCATATGTATTAATTTATTCATCTCCGGTTTTGTTACATAGTTGTCAGCGCCAACACTTTCACATTTCACCACCATCTGATTATTTATCAGGCTGGAAAACATAATCACAGGGATATTTTTGAGCAAGGCGTCGCTCTTTATCCTTTTGCATAAGGTTAATCCGTCAAGCTCCGGCATTTCTATATCAGATATTAATACATCGGGTAGTTCTGTGGAAAAAGAATCTTCCGCTTTTACTTTGTCACGTATTCCCATCAGTGCATAAAACGCCTTTTGACCATTTTCAAACACACGGACATTACTATACCCCGCACTGCTCAGTACGCGAACAACATTGTCACGAATAGTCTTCGAATCCTCGGCAAAGAAAACCACCACATTTTCACGTCCCTGTTTTTTTTCTATTTGAAATGTCTCGCTGGCAGCCTCGCCAATCGCCAAGTGTGGAAATATTTTAGAAAGAATATGTTCCAAATCGATAATCATAATTTCTTTATTATCGATATGCACCGACCCGATAACACCTGACCCGCTGCTGTTGATAATATTGCTTATTGGAATAAAATCGCTCCAGGAAAGCCTGTGAATCCGGTTCACTCCATCTACCAAAAAGCTATTAATTGAATTATTAAATTCAGTTACTATTACCACCGATATGCTATTTGCATCATCGCTGTTTTTCTTCTGTATATCTAGTGCGTTTGCCAGATTAATGAGGGGTATTGTTTTTCCCCGGTGCAGCATCAACCCCATCATGGCCGGAAGAGACGTAGCCACCTTAGTGACTGTTTTTGGGTCATGCTGTACTATCGACTGTACTTTTGCAACATTTACACCAAACGACTGATCTCTTAGGAGAAACTCCAGCAATTCCATTTCATTGGTGCCGCTTTCCAGGAGAATTTGTTGTTTTTTTTTTTTTATACTTCTCCTCTTTTTTTTTTCCCCCCCCCCCAAAAAAAAACCAAAAAAAAATTTTTAACACATAAACTACAACACAATATGGTTATAAAACCATTTTCATCGTTTCCGGGTGTTGCAAATGCAAAATGATGACTGTTTTTAAAATACGAGGGGGAACCATAGACTGCTCTTATTACATATATTATTAAGCTGGCATAGCCGGAACCAAACAAGCAATAAATAAAAAATCCGAATAACAACGAATAAAATTCGAAACAAATCCAAAACATACCTATCTGCGTGCAATCACGCGCAGGCAGGCAACAAATATTAAGCACGAAAAGCAAGATAGAAAAGATGCATTTGTTTAGAATTTCGAATCATTTTGTCATTAGAATTTGTTTCGGATTTCGCGAGTATTAACCCCTGGCAGCGTTGTTTTGCCCCAATCACACAAACGGTTACAAAAAATCGTGAATGCTCCTTTGACAAAAAGACAAAAAGTGCACGAGCTTTATGGCTGCAGCAATTTTCGTAATTTTTCCGGTATTGCCGCAGGTTTACGTTTTGCATTAAGGCATGCGAGCTTTGTGTATCCTTCGGCAACCAATGTATCACCCTCTTCCCTGAATACTTTATAACTAAATTGAACCGTTGCATGTTTCAATTCGGAAACCCATGTTCGTACAATAAGTACGTCGTCATAGTAAGCAGGGGAACGGAAATTACAATGCACTTCGGCCACTGGAAAATAGATGTGTTCCTTTTCCATTTCGGAATAAGGCAGTCCGCATTGCCGCAAATATTCAGTACGCCCCATTTCAAAGAAAACAAGGAAATTCGCGTAATAAACAATCCCCATCTGGTCTGTTTCCTGGTATCGCACGCGCGTTTTTATTTCGTGTATTTTCCTTCGAAAATCGTCCATGATGTTTTATAGAACTTCAGGCGGGTTTAGGTTTGCAACCCAATGTCATTAAGTTAAACAAACGGCCGCAAAAGTCCCCATTAATAAAGGGGGGAAAAAGGGAGTTGTTTTTGATCAAATAATTCATAGCACCTTAGTTACTTGAAAAATCCAAGGGGATATAAAAAACAATGTAGCCCCTTTAGGGGCGGTCTGTTTGTAGCGCAATAAAATTCAACAGGTAAATAGCTCCGTAGGAGCGGCCTGTATATGATTGACAGGAAGACAGGCCGCTCCTGATTATAGAGACAGGTTTCAAACCTGTCTCTACGATCTGTTATGGTATCCTATCTACAAACAGGTTGCTCCTACGGAGCTTATCGGCAATACGCTTTTTTTAAAAACCAAAGTGTTACAATAATTCTTAACTTAATGACATTGGTTTGCAACCTGAACCCATAGTTTATTTGGCGAATAGCGCTCTATGTATTTAAAATGGCTAAAATCCCCCTACTGACAGTAATGCTGCAAACCCGAACCCGTCTGGAGGTACGAGGTACAAATCCCAAATCGTACCACCCTACTATTTCCTGAATGCGGTAAGGTAGGAATCGCTGTAAACATTTTTGTTCATAATAATCTCTGCTGTAATTGCAGCATCCATCAGGTCATTATCAAGGACGTCCATCAGTGCGGCATTTAACCCATATGCGATTCCCATAGTCAGGAAGGTGCGGGCAAGAAGTTTTTTTTCTTTTGTACCCTGAGAAAAATTGCTCAATCCCACGTTCCTCTGAGGCGCCGGGTCTGAGATCATTTGTATTTGGCTGAAAATATCAAACATGAGTGCTGGTTGTTTCTGGTCTACATTGATGGGAAACAATACCGGGTCAATCAGGATTTTTTCCATGGGAAAATTATGTTCAACGGCCTTCTCTACAATCTGCATTACAAATTCCATACGCTTCTCCACGTCCTGCGGAATGCCGTGTTTATCCATGGTAAGGCATATTAAAGAGGCGTTATAGTCCTTTGCTATGCCCATGTATTTATCCAGTTCTTCCGGATCGCTCTTTGTTGAATTGATTAATACATCATTTTTTACTACCGACAAACCGGCTTCCACTATGTCCCACTTTTGACTGTCAATGGCAATAGGAGTTTTTACGGTATCCTGAATAACCTCAATCAGCCATTTCATGGCGTCTACCGGGTCAGTTGCAGCAGGCCCCACATTCACATCCAGATACGTGGCACCTGCTTCCGTCTGCTTTTTTGCCAGTTCCTGTATCGCTTTCGGATCTTTATTTTTAATACTCTCCCTCACGTCTTTAAACATACCATTAATACGTTCGCCGATAGAAATCATCGAATGTTTTCCCCTTTTTAAAATCGTAATTTTAGTATAAACGGTCAATACATTTTTTCACTGCGGCTACGGCCTTCGGGTGATTCATGCGGATAATATCAACCCCGGACTGCAAAAGGCTTGTTGCGGTAATCGTTTCCCACATGGGGCCTCTTTCCTCACGTGGCCCCCATTGAGGAGCATCTTTATCGTCGGATTTTGCTTCTTTTGCCCGCCATGCTTCATGGCCAACGTCACAAATTACCGGCATTGCCATTAATTTATCTCCGGTTAAGGCGGCGATTCTTTCACGCTCTTGTATAGAATACGTGTATTCCATACCGTATCCCAATGCGCCCGTTGTCTGGAACATGACGATGCGCTTGAGTGGAAAATCCATTTCAGAGACAAGGATGTTTACCTGTTTCGCAATATTAATATCTACCGGCGAGAGTGTTATAATGCTATGCCCGTCCGCAAGACAGGTAACGGTAAGCGTTTTGTAATTATCCTGAGTTACTACCCCTATCAGGCAATTTTCTCCTTTTAATGCCTGGCTCACCTTTGGCAAAATCTCATTATCTTTTTCATCATGTTCGCAACCCCAGATGATTAAGGGAACTCCGACGGCGGCAAGGATAGACTTTGCGACGTCCACGGTTTCTGCCGCAGATTTGTTTCCTTTATCCGGATGGATGCCTTCCAGTTTCAAACAGATTAAGTCCGCTCCATACTCTACGCACTTTTTTGCCCATTGTGCGGGGTTGTCCAGGACGTCCGCAAAAGGTTTTTTTAACGTTTCAGGCCAGTCGTCGGGCGATATATCGTAAACATCCATTGCAATTACCGGTTTGTGTCCCTTGCTGCCGTCAAAATCCATAAAAGGAATGCATTTTGAGCCGCCGATAGTAACCGTTTTTTCTCTTGTTCCCCCCTCTTCTTTTGTTGCTCCGATGGTAATTTCGTTTACGCTACTTGTCCATTTTTCAGCTACATTTGGTATTTCCATGAATCGTTCTCCTACTTATCCAGGTCTAACGTACCTTGTAAATCTAAATTATGTTCTCACGAGTAGGGTGGATTAAGCAACAGCGAATCCACCTTTTTCGTTATTATTGGTGGATTCGTCGCGAAAAGGCCGCGCCTTAATCCACCCTACAAATGATAAAATCATATTTTGCCGGCAGCGCCTTTTTAAAGCACGGTTGCGGGCAAATGTTGCCGTAAAAAATCTCCCAATTTCCGATAAAATTTACTCTCCCGTGAGATTTCAAAGACGGAGACTCCACAAGCCGCAGAATTGTATATTTCCTGATCGAATGGGAATATGGCAGAAACTTTAATCCCCAGGCTATCCAGTTTCTGCTGCATATTTTCATGAATACCCTCTTCAGGCACGCGGTTTAACACGCAAAATTTTTCCTTAATCGTTATTGGTAGGGATTCTGCCAGTTTAATGATACGCTGCATGGTCAAGGCACCTACAATAGTAGGTTCGCCGACGATCATCAGAAAATCAATATTATTTGTTGTCCTGCGTGAAAGATGTTCCATCCCCGCCTCGTTGTCCAGCACAACAAAAGGATAGGTAGTTCCTACTTTATCAAGATATTTTCGCAGGAGATTGTTAACATAACAATAGCATTTTGGCCCCTCGGGCCTGCCCATGGTCAAAAGGTCAAATTTGTCTCTTTCGACAATCGATTCCTCGATACAATATTCTATGTATCTGTCCTTCGACATGCCCGCAGGAAACTCCGCTTTTTTTTCAATAATATCTTCCCGTATGTCCGCAACAGTGCTGTCGATGTGCAGACCAAGCAATGGTCCCAGGGAAGAGTTAGGGTCCGCGTCAATTGCTGAAACGGTCTTTTTTAATTCTTCGGTGATGTATCGTATGATAAGCGCGGAGATAGTAGACTTCCCCGTACCACCTTTTCCTGCAACTGCAATGTTATATGCCATGATATGGATCTCCTTTATTTTTTACTCACCATTAATTCTTCTGCCACGGAGGGGAATTTTTCAATATTCGTGTGAGGAAGAAAGTTTGCCGATACATATTCTTCCATGTATTTATTGTTGCTCATCAGATCAATATAGGTCATTTTCGTACCGATTTCTTTTGCAACTTCGTGGGCCTCCGCGGAGAATAAGGTCATTTTCGCACCGATTATTGAAGTGTTACCGACAAAATGTACTTTTGCGATCTCAATATCAGGGAGCATGCCAATGGTAACGGCACTTTTCGCATCCAGATAGCTTCCGAACCCGCCGGCGAGGTACACCTGTTCGATACTTTCCACGTCCATTCCCATAGATTCCAGTAAGGTGGAAATCGCGGAATAAATAGCCGCTTTGGACCGGATAAGGTTCTGTATATCCGCCTGCGTAATAATGATGTCTTTCTTTTTTGCCGTTTCTTTCCTGTCTACAAGGAGAAATTCCTGTCCGTTATCCGTAGACCGTAATCTTTCCGTTTTTATCCCTTTTTGAAAATTCCCCGTCCGGTCAATGACGCCGCTTCTTACCAGATTTGCCAGGCATTCCAATAACCCGGAGCCGCAAATTCCGGAGGGAGGGGCGTCACCGATTGTTTTGTACATTACGTCAAAGTCCGGTGTAATGGTTATTTTTTCAATGGCGCCTTTTGCTGCACGCATACCACAGGAAATTCCGCTGCCTTCAAAAGACGGGCCGGCGGACGCGGAACAGCATACAAGCCAGTCCTTGTTTCCCAGCACAATTTCACCATTAGTGCCGATATCTATCAGCAGTGATAATGCCTCCGCCTTATCCAATCTTATGGATAAAACGCCGGCAGATATGTCTCCGCCGACATAAGCCCCAACGCAGGGCAGCGTGTAAAGCAGGCCATGACTGTTAATCCTGACGTCGATTTCACTTGCCCTTATTGGCGCAATAATATTGACAACAGGAAGATACGGTTCCTTTCTTATATTAGTCGGGTCAAGGCCCATGAGAAAATGAGTCATTACCGTATTGCCTGCGCAAACGACGGCATTGACATTGTGGATATTCAGGGTATTCCTTTTCACCAGCGTGGATATGAGGTGGTTAACATCCTCTGTCAGCATTTCGTGCATCATTTCCATCGCATTATTTTGGGCAGCATACATAATTCTCTGGATGTAATCGTCACCGTACTTGATCTGTGAATTATAGGTGGCTTCGGCGTCAATGGTTTCCGTTGTGGACAAATTAATCAGATGTGCTACTACTGTTGTTGTTCCAATGTCAACAGCTATCCCATAATTGTTTGCGCTTACGTCACCCGGCTGCACCTCGATTATTTCAAATAATGGGCATCTGTTTGCCAGGGTTACTGTTATCTTCCAGTCGCTGCTTCTTAGCAGCGCCGGCAATTGCTTTAAAACAGCGAGGTGTATGGATAATTTTTCCGCAGAAATAGTTGTTTCCGAGGAAATGCCCTGGCAGAGCCTTTCATAATCCGCCATGTTGTCGTCCATGGTTGGACGCGGCAATTCAAGATATATCTTATTTATCAACGGGGCATGTTTAAACTGTTCTACTCCCGGATTAATGGCCGCCTGAGAACCGGAAAACAGCATATTATCCCCTACCAGTATCCGGCTCTTGTCCAGCCGTGACTCTTCGGGAATAAATACTTCAAGGTTATCATCTATTAATGTTTTGCATGCAAGCACATATCCTTTTTCTGCTTCTTCTACAGAAATATGGGAGGAAGGCCGCCTTTGTGTTTTCCCGGACTGAAGAATTACCTTACATTTGCCGCAGGTGCCATCCCCTCCGCACAAGGCATTAATAAAGAGATCGCCTTTGTATGAGGCATCAAGCACCGTCTTTCCCGGTTCTATTTCAACAGTTATATCATTAGGGAGAAAATGTATTGTATAGTGTGAATCTTCCATGCTATTTCCACGGCTTTTTATAGCCAAAAGTATATGATTTTCTAAAAAATTTAGTACGGTATATTGATACTGAACATCTTGGATGAACGATTTTAGATTTTAGATTTTTTTGATCTGTGTAATCGTTCGACTGAGCTCACGACGAAGTCAGTGAAATATGTGGTTTCCTTTTTTTATTAATTTATGATTTACAATTTGGAATTTTAAAGCGTAAATCGAACCTCGAACCTCTAATTATGCCACTCGGTCTTCAGGTAAGAGGGTATTCCTGAGGCTTCTCTAGGTCCTACAAGTATTTCCCACCCAAGGGTTTCCTGCAATTTTCCAGACATTGCAGCAACAAGCCCGGGAATAATCAACTTCTTGTGTTTCACCTTAGAGGCCACCTGTGCAGCCTCCATGGCCTTTGCTACCGTTTTATCATTTAACTTGTCGCCCGAATAAGCGGTCAGCACCGAAGTGCCTCCCGTATCAACGGACAGTATGTATGCGGGAACACGACTCGCCTCAACCTCTCCTAATACGGTATAATAAGTAAGAGAGAAATTGGTAGTGAAGATAACCGGTGAATCTTCTTTCACATCGCCTATACCATACAGCTTTGGTTCGACCTGTATTGGCTTTTGCGGGTCGGTATATAAATTTGTTCTGACGGTAAGCAACGGCATAATGCCCCATGGTTCACAATGATCCACCACCACAATGCCAGCGTATTTCGCCACATATGTTGCGGCTAACGAAATTTCCATGAACGGGTCTTCTTCTGAAACAAGCGTAATGGCGGGGTATCCGATGGCACGAAAGTTTTTCTTAAGGGCTGCGCGTCTTATTTTTGTTAATTTTTGCAATACATCCCTGGGATTATCACCGCTCACATCAAGGACAATCTCTTCCACGCCTGCTTTTTTTGCGCATTCGGCAAGGCCTGCAAGCTCTTCAAGAGTAGGGGCGGTCACCGTCATCGGGCATTTATTTTCTACCGCTAATGCCGCCATCGATGCACAATTTTGCGCATTTGCTCCGTGCAGCAAGGGTCTTTTCTCCGCGCAATTAGCGAGGGCAGATTTCATATTATCTACGGAGGTGCTGCTTAATATAATACAATGGTGGGAACCTTCGCTTATTTTTTTTGCTGCATCGGCAAATTTTTCCGGCGTATTGCTTTTATTAATGAGTGTTATCAGATCAATTTCGATCTCAGTGCCAACCCTTGAAACCTTCATATTGTTAATTTTTTTCAGGCGTTCATCGAATGCTTCATTGCTCAAATCGTCACAAATAGTAATCCCTATGCCGGTGGGATGATAAAATTTTTCATCATGCCGGAATAGGACGTTTTCTTCGCCTACCTGCACCTTTTTGCCGTTTGCTCCAATGGTTACCAGTTTTATCGGGGGAGCCGAAGCGGCGCCTAACGTATTTTTAGCCTCTTCACTTACGTCAGGGCAATCCGAGAGATTTGCCTTCTTTTGCGCCAGTTGCATGGCAAAGGCAAGGCACGTAGGCCTCCCACATTTTTTGCAATTTGTTTTTGGAAGCAGCTTATAAATATCCAGTCCGGTTAAAGCCATTCGTCAACATCCTTTCGATAAAGAAGTTAGCAATTTTTTTTATATAAAAAAAATACCCCTTTGCCATTATGTAATATATAAGGAAAAGGGGTAAATATTCTATACATGATTATTTAAAATATCAAGTAATTATCCGTAACTATTCAGCGTAATCTATTAAACTACCGAAGCACAACTCGTTCTCAAACCTTGTACTGAACATAGTGAAGTATCTGTTTGGGAACGTAATGGCGATGGAAACTACATTCGCGGGTTCAGGTTACAAACCAATGTCATTAAGTTAAGAATTATTGTAACACTTTGGTTTAAAAAAAAAACGTATTACCGATAAGCTCCGTAGGAGCAACCTGTTTATAGTAGATAGGATACCATAACAGATATTAGTTCCGTCAGGAGCGGCCTGTCTTCCTGTCAATCATATACAGGCCGCTCCTACGGAGCTATTTACCTGTTGAATTTTATTGCGCTACAAACAGACCGCCCCTAAAGGGGCTACATTGTTTTTTATATCCCCTTGGATTTTTCAAATAACTAAGGTATTAAGAATTATTTTATTAAAAACAACCCCCTTTTCCCCCTTTATTAAGGGGAACTTTTCTGGCAGGTTGCTTAACTTAATGACATTGGGTTACAAACCTGAACCCGCCGGGAGTCGTGTAATGTTTACGCTGAATAGTTACAATTATCCTGCCTAAACAGACATAGCCGAAACGAAACAACTTCCAGACTGCACCCCCCGCCAGCGGGGAACATTCTCCTCCCTTCTGGAGGAGGTAAGGTAGAGGATTCGTACAAATATTTTGCCAAAAGATGCCATGAAATTACTGATTAAGGCACTCTATCTTTATACTTTTAAGTCATCGCTGGAGGATATAATTTTATTGACCAAACCATACTGACAAGCTTCTTCGGCAGACATCCAAAAATTCCTCTTTGTGTCTGTCTCTACTTTCCCTATCGGTTGACCGGTTTCTACGGAAATCATACGATTCATTTTTTCCCTGCATTTCAGTATTTCGGTTGCCTCGATTTGAAGATCCGATGCAGTTCCATGAATACCGGTGGAAGGTTGATGGATAAGTATGCGCGAACTTGGCAAACTATACCGATCCTCTTTTTTTGCTCCTAAAAGAATAATGACCGCCGCACTGGCAACTACCCCCGAGCAAATAGCCTTAATTTTCGGTTTAACAAAACGCAGCATGTCGTACATCGCAAAACCCGCGTCGGCATCTCCGCCCGGAGAATTAATGAATACCCTGATATCTTCGTCATTATCCGCCTCGAGAAGTAATAGTTGCGTTATGACCCTCTCTGCCATTTTTTTATTTACTTCATCCGTAACAATAATCGTGCGTGTCTTAAGCAATCTTGCAATTAAATCTCCACCGCCACGTTTTTTTTCTTCTTTCTCTTCTTTCTCCTCTTCGCTATCACCCCTGGTGTTTAAAAATGGCATTTCAAAAATCATACATTCACTCCACGATAAAATCCTGTAAAAAATAATTTAATTCCACTCTCTGTTGAATAATAAAATTGCTGTAAACTACATTCGCAGGTTCAGGCTTTAGGCGGTTTTTTAAATAAAACAGCGAGCCGCAGTGCATAGCCCCATTATCCAAATAAACGCATGAATTGCAAACCTGAATCCACCGGGATATGCTTTAAATAGGCTGGGTTTTTAAAAGACAAAGCCCAACGGCATTCATTTTTACCCATCCCTAACCCTTCCCTGGAGGGGAATCAGACATGTCCCTATTGTGAGGGGCTAGGAACGGGTTTGTTAATTAGCAGTTTCCAGACGCATGTAATGCGTCTCTGCAAAGATGGGGGGTTCTCAGAACATTGGATCCATGGATAAGGCAGGGTGGTTTATTTTTTGCATATATTCCACTACTTCTTCTTCCGTCTGGGCTACAGTCTCATCGGCTATTTTATCCAGAAAATTCTCCAAATCCATTTCTTTTGACGCCTTTTCAAGCTGTTCCGAAAGTTCTTCTTTTAATGCCTTCGGCATCCACACTACCCTTGCCAAACCCCCGTCGGCGGAAATAAACTTTTTGCTTCCCAAATAAAATTTGCTGTGCCCCATAAACCCCGGAGTTTGGAGACCACCGCCTACAGTGCCTGCCATTGTGGAAAACTTCATGCCGCTTGGGGTCATTTCCGTAAAATCACGGTCTACCACCATAATCCCATTTGCCATGGGCAGCATTGCAGAAATACATTCGAAGCATCCGCAGCTTGTCATAGGATCAGTCATAATGCTGTATAAACTGACCTTTTCCAGCGCCCGATTAGAACTGCTATATAAAAATTCGTTTGTGCCGTCCCACTGACCCAGTCTGTCGTCAATCACCTTTCTTTTTTCTATGGGCTGGTTGGGACCTGTTGGGTTTATTTCATAACCCGCTTTCCCGTCAAGCCAGCTCACGGAACCGCACAAACCAGACCGTTCAGGGGTAACAATACAGACATGTGATGGCGCAAAACTCTGGCAAAGCGTACAACTGTAAAAGAGATTTACAGAATCATCCGTCATATCCCCTAACCGCGCATCACGCTCTGCAAATGCGGCGCGTACCTCTTTTAATTTCCCTTCCACGTCTTCTTTTTTTGTATACAGGGTTACCTGTACCTTATCAATAATGGCACCAAATTCTCCGTGAAATTTAGCATGAATGATTTTCCCGATATGTTTCAGCCGCAAACCGGCCTTAAATGCGTCTTTGCTTATACGGTGCCGAATAATATCCCTCTGTCCCATATGGAAAATACCCTGCGCCTCACCAAGAAAACGATGCATCTGACGTTCAAAAATGGGTTCAAAATCAGGTTGCATCTTTCTGCCTGTAACCTCTGCAACAATACCGATAGATACGCCTGGCCCTTGTGGCATATCGTCGAGATCCGGCCCTATTACCTGTATTTTGCCGTCTTCCACTTCATCTGCTTCCTTTGTGCAAACAAATTCAAAGGCGGGCACACCAGGTCCACCA
Organism: Candidatus Kuenenia sp.; assembly: GCF_027493735.1. Classification (NCBI taxonomy): domain Bacteria; kingdom Pseudomonadati; phylum Planctomycetota; class Candidatus Brocadiia; order Candidatus Brocadiales; family Candidatus Brocadiaceae; genus Candidatus Kuenenia; species Candidatus Kuenenia sp. Next base: position 4,485 of record NZ_JAOSKF010000024.1, on the reverse strand, counting down.
ATTTCTATCTGCATGTCATCTTTTCTGATGCGCTCCCCCTCGAAGGCCGGCCCGTATGCTACCGGAATATCGACCTTGTGGATGGAAATCTTAAGCCCTCGCACCTCGATGCATCTATCCACAATTTTATCAACAGGCACCCTTGATACTACGTGTTCATAGGTGCAGACTCCCGTAGGCAAAATTTCAGGTATGTCAATATTGGTGATAGTCGGGAAGCCATAGTTGATAGCCCCGGCGGCATTTGCATATTGTTCATCAGTCACTGCAGTTCCCAGCGCCAGAACAAAGGCAAAAATGCGGTTTTTATTATAAAGGAGATTCCTGCGCGCCTCACCCGGAGGTACGTTTCCGAATGAAAGGGCTGCCCTGTTTGCAAATCCCAGCGAATACACGGCAGCGGATGTTTCTTTTCCAAAAGGCACCAGACGTGTGTCCCATCCCATTTGTACCCCTTTTTCTTCCAGTTGTTCGGCAAACGAAATTCCTAAATTGTCCGATTGCATGAATACATACAGATTCTTTTCCTGAAGTTCCCTTGCGATTTTCACTGCGGTATCGGCGTCGGGAGCGCAGCCTACAATTGCGGCAAATCCAGGCGCAGTGCCGTCCACAAACTCAATTCCTCTTTCACGCATAATAATATCGTCCGCGGCGCCCAGCCAAATTCCATCAACAGGCGGAGGCCCTATCAGGTATTTGCAAACCTCGTAGACTTCTTCAGCAAAGAGAGTCGCCATGCCGGCATCCAGCGTATGTCCCAAATAAGGAACCCAGTGTTTTTCCGCAGGCAGCGGAGGCAGCATGCTCCTTGCCATACCTATTATGTGAACACAATCTTCCAGTGTTTTAACGGGAATACCCGTCATGGCATATATGATAGGCAGATAATACGCGGTATTAGGAAATTCGACTTTACAATCTCTCCCTTTTTGTTCAATTGCTTCGGTAAGTTTTTTATCCGCCTTATCCACGATCTGATATGCTCCGCGTATTGCGGCAGAACAAATTATCTTTGACATAGAACAACGCCCCTTTAATCCATTTTTTTTTTAATGATGCCCGGCAGGTTTACATTCCTGCTCCAACGCTCTTCGTTCCGCCATATCGTAAAGCTTCCTTTCTTTCTTTACGTTTATACCAAGAGCCTCTCTTTTCATTTCGATATGGTCCATCAACATCTTGCCGATTTTCTTTATATCCTGCTGGAAATCCCATCTTGCGCCTACCTGTTCTTCCAATTCCTTTGTGAGCAGGTTCTGCAAGTCAGGCGCACCGGCAACCGGGGAATTCATACCGAATACAGTATAAATTCCGGAAGCTACCAAAAACTGCCCGATAGCGATAGCCTTTTCGCTCATCCACTCCAGACATGCCCCTGCTACGGGGAGGTCGCTGATATCATTCCCCAGGCCGCCCTCTTTTGCCATTTCAGAACAGGCAATAAGAATGCGGCTGTTATCCACACAGGCGCCGGAATGCAGGACTGGTGGTATGCCGACCGCCTCGCAAACCTCTTTTAATCCCGCCCCGCACTGATCTTTTAATTCGGGGAGCATCAGACCGCCGGAGGCGCATTGTCCTGCTGCACAACCGGTTGCAACAACCAGGATATTGTTTGCAATGAGTTCCTTCGCCAAATCAACATACGATTGTGTGCATTCTCCGGCTTTCGGGCTTGTACAGCCTGCAATCCCAACAACGCCCCGGATCCTTCCGTTGATGATATTATCATTTAAAGGCCGGTAACTTGCCCTAAACCTTCCCCCAAGCATATATTTAATTGTTTCATGGCTAAATCCTGCAATAAGGTTAGGTTCGGAAGCGTCCGGGATAAACACCTTTTTTTTATCACGATTTTTGTAATTACCGATGGCCATAAGGATTATTTTTTTGGCGGACTCCAATGCATTTTCATCTTCAAATTCAACGTGTTCCGCACCGGAGATTTTTGCTTTGGATAATGTAGTGACGAGCTTTGTGTGGAAATGTTTTGCCGTTTCCGCAAGCGCCTGCATTACGCATTGGATATCAACAACCATCACCTCCACAACCCCGGTTGCCATTGCCCCCTCCTGCATCGTCATGTGTCCCGCCATTGGGATGCCATGCCGAACAAGAAGCTCGTTTGCGGTACAACAGAGACCGGCAATCACAATGCCTTTTGCGCCCACTGCCGCCACTGCTTTTTCGATATCGGGGCCAGTGGAAGCCATAACAATTGCTTCCGCAAGCTGAGGCTCGTGTCCGTGAACAACGATATTTACGTAATCCTTCTTCAACACGCCAAGGTTTGCTCTTCCCTGTACCGGCTTAGGAGTTCCAAACAGAATGTCCTGAAGTTCGGTGGCAATCATACTACCGCCCCAGCCATCTGCAAGAGATACACGCATCGCCTGCTTTGTAAGATTCCTGTAATCCTGGTCTCCACCCATGCCGGTACGGTGCATGCTTTCTGTGACCTCCCGGTCAATAGCCCTGGATGCAATTCCTAATTTTTCCCATATCTTTTGGCGTGCCGCAGGGGCACGTTTGAGAAACAAAAGCGTTCCGTAAGGTTTTCCGAACTCCATTAATGCCATCTCTCCAACTTCTTCGGCAATTTCGTTTATTTCCCTGTCCTTGGTTTTAATATCAAAACACTCGGCAATCATTTTAAGTTTTTCTACATCTTTTATGCGGTAACCGGGGGCCTCGCCCCTTGCCGTTGCAACTAAAAGATGGGCAACCGCACGTCCATGATCAGAATGGCACGCAGTTCCCGCAGCACTCATACGAAGGAAATGCCTTGCGGCAAAAGTATTTGCATCTGCACCGCAAATGCCTCTTTTAGGACCAGGGCCAAACGGATCTATATTGCATGGTCCGTAGTTGCAATGTCTGCAACATAGAGCAAGGCTTCCATAGCCGCATTGCGGCTGCTGAGCCTTGTATCTGTCATACATAGTCTCAATCTTCGATTCACGCATTTTATCAAGCATTATTTGGTCTGTTGTCTTTTGTTTATCTTCCATGACACATCCTCCAATATTTTATTTGTGAAAAATTACCGTCAGGCCCTAGTAAATGTATGCAAAGGGCCTAACTTCTCAACTTATTGAGAAGTTGCCGAAGAAACGCCTACTATCTATTTCATCTCCCTGATAAAGAAGATAGAAACATTAATTATAATTGTTCATATATTGAAATCAAGTTAAAAGAACACTACTTTTTTTACTTCTCTTTAACAATCTCCTCTAACTTGTTTTTAATTTGGCAGATTTCTTCTAACAATTTGTTGTTTTCCGCGAAAGCGGCTATTCCCTTAATATCAGATTCGAGTATTTTCTCATCATATGAAATAAACCCCAAAAGGGGAATACCATCAAGTCCATTTTGAATGAAAGCCTTATGCTCTTCGGAAGCTACTTTATTACCCACCGCATAAACAGAGGTAAGACCGATATCTTCAGCCAGTTTTTTTACCTGAAACGCCGTTTGTATACTTTTAGAACCAGGTTCTACTATTACGATCAATACATCTACGGCTTTTACGGTGGCCCGCCCCAAATGTTCCACGCCTGCTTCCATATCTACAAGGACGACCTCGTCTCTTTGCACTATCAAATGGCTAAGCAGTGTTCTCAAAAACGCACTTTCCGGGCAGGCGCATCCGCTGCCACCATGCTTTATGGCGCCCAATACCATTAGCTTGATGCCCTCATGTTCCAGAGAAAGTTTTTCCGGTAAATCAGAAACAGTGGGGTTTAATTTAAAAAATTTACCATACTCATCTGATGCGCCCGTACGTTCTTTTATCAAGTCCTTCATCTGGCTGATGGGGATTATTTCAGACCCCTTCATAAAACCAAGCGTCACCGCCAGGTTAGATACCGGATCAGCATCAATGGCAATGACTTTCTTTCCGGCTTCTTTAAACACCTTCGCCAATGCCGCAACGAAAGTCGTTTTTCCCACCCCTCCCTTCCCTGATATCGCAATTTTCATATACCTTCCTCATACTCTGCGAAAATGGATCTTCATCAAAGAAACAAAGCCTCAGATACTGAATACCAAACGCACTAATATGCAACAATTACATATTAGAAATCACTACAGCATTAATTTTAGCAAATTATCTGTTTAATTACCAAGCAAAATTACTGAAATAACCGCCGGGTTACTATTTATAGTTTAAGTTTTTTATAAATCTTTATTCTTCATAATACTTTCATGGAACATGACAACTACTCCAGACCCAGCTTTGCCCTCAACCCCTGATCTTTCCTGGAAACAGCATTAGAGAGTTGCTTTTTATACATAACTATTTTTTGCCTCAAAGCCGGATTCGCAACACTTAATATCTGTATTGCCAGTATTGCGGCGTTAATTGCCCCTGCCTTTCCAATACCCATGGTAGAAACGGGGACGCCAGATGGCATTTGTACGGTAGAAAGAAGCGAATCCAAACCTCCCAATTCTGGCGTTGGCATAGGAATTCCGATA